>VGXH01000258.1 GCA_016873405.1 bacterium | reverse complement strand
GTGCTCGAGAGCGAGGTCGAGGTCTGGGACGGCGACGTGCTGGCCGACCTGACCCGTGACCGCTTCTATCCGGCCGCCGGGCTGGCGGACGCGGACCTGGACGTGCTGCGGACGCGCCGACCGACGCTGCAGGAACTGCGCGAGCACCACGGCGAGGCCTGGCTCCGCTTCCATGGCCTGCGGCTGGTGCTGCTGGGCCTGGCAAGGCTGGGCGCGTGAGCCGGCACTGGCGCGCCCGCGGCCAGGACCACACCCGTCTCGAGGTACGGCCGCACCCGAGCGGGCCGTGGCTGGTGGTGACCGGCCGCCGCGTGCTGGTGGTCAGCCCCGAGGCGGGTCGCGCCCTGCTGCCGCTGCACGGCAGGCGCGTGCCGACGGGGTTGCCGCCGGCGCGAAGCGGCCGCGGGCTGCCGCTGCGGGCGACGCTGGTGCCGGTGATGGTCGTGCGCGCGCTGGCCGCGAGGTTGGCGCCCCTGGCGTCGGGCGCGGGCCTGGCGTACGTCGCTGCCGGCGGCCTCGTCGCCGTCGCCTGCCTGCGTCCCTGGGAGGTCGCCGGCGGCTTCTCCGGTCCGTCGCTGTTGCTGCTTGCGGTCAGCGCCATGCTGCACGAACTGGGACACGCGGCGGCGCTGCGACGGGCCGGCTATGAGCCGGGCGCGATCGGCGTCGGCGTGCTGGTGGTCGTCCCGGTGCTGTTCGCCGACGTCAGCGCCGTACGCCTGCTGCCGCGGGCCGACCGTGTGCGCGTGGACCTGGCCGGCCCCGCGTTCCAGGCCGGGGCGGCCGGCGCGCTGGCGGTGGTCGCGGCTGTCGGCGGCCAAGGCCTGGCCGCGCACGCGGGAGCCGCGGTCATCGCCACGCTGATCGCCCTCGGCTGGTCGTTGCTGCCGCTCGCGCGCAGCGACGGCGCCTGGGCGCTGCGCGACGCGCTGGGTCCGGGCGAGGGAGCCGGCGGCCCACGGCAGGACGAGTCTCCGCGGGTGCGCCGTCTGGAGCGGGCGCTGGCCGCGACGCGGCTGGTGACGGCCGCGCTGGCGTGCGTCCTGCTGCCGCCCCGCGTGGCCGCGCTGCTGGCGGCCGCCGTGGCGGGCCTGGGCCTGCACGTGTCGCCGTCGCTGCGCGGCGTGCTGACCGGCATGCTGCAGGCGGCGGCGGTGGCGGTTCTCGCCGCGGCGGCGCTGCGCGCGCGGCGGCGGAGCCGCGCCCGCCGCGCCGCGCCGCGAGCGGCAGCCTGAAGCATCGCGCGGAGCTCATCGGGACTGGGCCGCCGCGCGGCCGTGCGCTATCATGTCCGCGGGCCCGACCACCGAAGGGAAGGCGATGGGAACGCGGGCAGAGGACGAAGAGGCGTTCGCGGACAGAGCCGAGCCGCAGCCGCTGGAACTGGACGGCGTGCTGGACCTGCACATGTTCCCGCCGGCGCAGGCGCGGGCGCTCATCGACGACTGGCTGGACGCCAGCCGCGAGGCGGGCCTGCGCGACCTGCGCATCATCCACGGCAAGGGGATCGGCGCGCTGCGCGAGCTGGTGCGCGCGGCGCTGGCCGCGCGCGACGATGTGGAGTCGTACGGCCCGGCGAAGGACGCCTCCTCCTGGGGAGCCACCGTCGTGCGGCTGAAGGGCTGAGGTGACCCCGCGCCGGCAGCGCCGCGACGACGGACCGGCCGCGCCCAAGCGCGGCCTGCGCCGCTCGATCCGCCACGACGCCGTGGACACCTCGGACGACGACGACCAGGGTCCGCCCGACCCGCGGCGCGAGCCGGGCCGTCCGCCGGAGATCCTGCTGCGCAAGCTGAAGCTGGCCGAGGCGCTCGCGCGGCTGGAATTCCAGCTGCGCGCCCACGCCGCGCGCGGGCAGGCCGAGGTGCTGGTCGTCCACGGCAAGGGGCAGGGCTCGGCCGGCGGCGTGCCGGTGCTGGGCCCGGAGGTGCGTCGCTGGTGCGATGCGCACCCGTCGCTGGTCGCCTCCTGGCGCGAGGCGCCGCTGCGCTGGGGCGGCGGCGGTGCTATCGTGGTGCGCCTGCGGCAGCCGTGAAGCCGCGCGACCGCTGAGCGGCCGGCGCGGGGCGCGAAGGGGAAGGGAAGGGCATGGCCCGCGACACGCGGAAGTCCCTCGACGGGCGGACGGCTCTGGTCACCGGGGGCGCGCGACGGCTCGGCCGCGCGATGGCCTCGGCCCTGGCGCGCGCCGGCGCCACCGTCGTGATCCACCACCACGCCTCGGCGGACGACGCGCGGGCGACCGCCGCCGGCATCGAGGTGCTGGGCGGCCGGGCCTTCCTCGTGCAGGCGGACCTGGCGGACCCGCGCGCCGCTTCGGCGCTGTGCCGCCGCGCCGCCGACCTGTGCGCCGCCCCGCTGGACATCCTGGTCAACAACGCCTCGGTGTTCGCCGCGGGCGCCGCCTCGACCACGACCGCCGCCGAGTGGGACCACGCGCAGGCCGTCAATCTGCGCGCGCCGTTCCTGCTGGCCCAGGCGTTCGCGGCGCAGCTTGCCGGCGATGGCCCCGCCGACATCGTCAACCTGAACGACGGGCGCGCGCTGCGGCCCGGCGGCGACCACTTCGCCTACACCGTCAGCAAGGTGGGCCTGCACGGACTGACGCGCAGCCTGGCGCTGGCGCTGGCCCCGCGCGCGCGGGTCAACGAGCTGGCCCTCGGCGCCGTGCTGCCGCCGGAGGCCCCGTCCGGCGGCTACCAGCGCACCGCGAGGGAGGCGCTGCCGCTGCGGCGCTACCCGACGCCCGACGACGTCGCCGACGCGCTGCTGTTCGTGCTGGGGGCCCCGGCCCTGACGGGGCAGACCGTGCACGTCGACGGCGGCCAACACCTGCAACCCTGGAGCTGATGCGAGCCATGCCGCGCCTGAAGAAGAAGCTGATCGTGGTCGGCGACCGCCTGCTGGTCCGCCCGGAGGAGGGCGACGAGCGCACGAACGCCGGCCTGTACCTGCCGCAGACGGCGATCGCCTCGCGCCAGGCCGCCGGCGGCTGGGTCGTCTCGGTGGGTCCGGGCGTGCCCGTCGTCAACCCGCTGGACATGACCGACGACTCCTGGAGCGAGGGCGACCACGCCGCGCGCGCCCACTACCTGCCCATGCAGGCGCAGGAGGGCGACTACGTGCTGTTCATGCGCAAGGCGGCCGTCGAGATCACCTTCGAGAAGCGCGCCTACCTGATCGTGCCGAACGGGGCGGTGCTGGTGCTGGTGCGCGAGGGGTTCGAGACCGAAGGGCCGGCCTGGGAGCCGGAAGCCGGGGACTGACGTCGGCGACCGGACCTTTGCGGTTGCGCGGCGCCCCGTCCTGCCGCATCGTAGCTGCCCTATGCGGATCCTCACGCGACGCCTCAAACGGGCCTGGCTGTTCCTCATGCGCCTGCAGCGGGGAATCGCCCACGACGACTGCCTGGGCATGGCCGCGCAGATCGCCTTCTACAACCTGCTGGGCCTGTTCCCGCTGATGATCTTCCTGCTGAACATCATCGGGCTGTTCCCGCTCGGGCAGGCGCTGCAGACGGAGTTGCTGGCGGAGCTGCGCCTGCAGATGCCGGAAGAGGCTGCCGGCTACGTGGCGGACACCGTCCTGGGACTGCTGACGGCGGGCAATCAGGGGTTGTTCGGCCTGGGCCTGATCGCCTCGCTGTGGGGCGCGTCGATGGCCACCGGCGCGCTGATCACCACCATCAACCGCGCCTACAACATCCGGCCGCGCCGCAACCTCCTCAAGCAGAAGATCCTCTCGATCTGGCTGACGCTGGTGCTGGCCTTCTTGTGGGTGGTGGCCTTCGTGATCGTGCTCGTGGGCCCGCGCGTGACGCAGGGCGTGTTCGAGGTGCTGAACATCGCCAGCGAGACCAACACGTTCTGGACCAGCGTGCGCCTGCCCATGGCGTTCGGGCTGACGCTGGTGTCGCTGTCGATCCTCTACTACATCGCCCCGGAGGCGAAGCAGCGCTTCCGCTGG
>VGXH01000257.1 GCA_016873405.1 bacterium | reverse complement strand
GGAAGAACCGACTCGCGGATCCCGCCACGGTCCGCGACGCGCACCTGCGGGAGTTCCTGCTGGCCAGTTCCGGCCGCCTGGCGGCCTCGTCGCGCGCGCGCCTCCTCTCGACGCTGCGCTCGTTCTTCCGCTTCCTGCAGGCGGAGGGGCGGCGCGAGGGAGATCCCACCGCGACGATCATCGCCCCGCGCCGCGGCCGTCACCTGCCGGACGTCCTGAGCGTGGTCCAGGTCGAGCGCCTGCTCGCCTGGGGAGACGCCTCGCCGACGGGCCTGCGCGACCGCGTCGCGCTGGAGCTGCTCTACGGCTGCGGCTGCCGCGTCGGCGAGCTGTGCGCGCTGGACGTGGCGGATCTCGACCGCTCCGAAGCCGTGGTCCGGCTGCGCGGCAAGGGCAGCAAGGAGCGCCAGGTCCCCGTCGGCGAGCCCGCGCTGGCCGCCGTCGAGGAGTACCTGCGCGCGGGCCGGCCGCGCCTGGCCGGCCGACGGCCCAGCCCGGCGCTGCTGCTCAACCGGCGCGGCGGGCGCCTCTCCCGCGTGTCGGTGTGGTCGCTGCTGAAGGCGGCCGGCGCCGCCGCCGGCCTGCCGGCGACCGTGTCGCCGCACACGCTGCGCCACAGCTACGCGACCCACCTGCTGGAGGGCGGCGCCGACCTGCGCGTCGTGCAGGAACTGCTGGGGCACGCCGACATCGCCACGACCGAGATCTACACGCACGTGGATCGCGCCTGGCTCGCCGAGGCCTGGCGTTCGGCCCACCCGCGCTCGGGCCGCCGCTGACGGGCGCCCCGGTCGCGGCCCCGGGGCTTTGACATGATCCGGGGTCGATGGTACTGTTGCGCCTCCACGGCCCGGGCGCCACGCAGGCGCCGTCGACCGCGCGGACGCCGACCGCGTCATCCGTCAGCGAGGCAAAGAGTTGAGCGATCAGAAACCCGCCGGCCGCCGCGTCATCCTCAGCGGCATGCGGCCGACCGGTCGCCTGCACTGGGGCAACTACACGGGCGCCCTCGAGAACTGGGTGCGCCTCCAGGGCGAGTACGACTGCCGCTTCATGGTGGCGGACTGGCACGTCCTGACCACGGCCCTCGACAAGGCGGGCGAGATCACTGAGAACAGCCGCGAGATGTTCCTCGACTGGCTGGGCGCGGGCCTGGATCCCGAGCGGTCCGTGCTCTTCCTGCAATCGTCCGTCAAGGAGCACGCCGAGCTGTTCCTGGTCATGAGCATGATGATCAGCATGGGACGCCTGCAGCGGAATCCCACCTTCAAGGAACAGGTCCGCGACCTCAACCTGGGCGGCGAGATCAGCTTCGGCCATCTGGGCTACCCCGTGCTGCAGGCCGCCGACATCCTGGCCTACCGCGCCCACGTGGTGCCGGTGGGCGAGGACCAGCTTCCGCACCTGGAACTGACGCGCGAGATGGCCCGCCGCTTCAACCACCTGTTCGGCGGCGTCTTCCCCGAACCCGAGGCCCTGGTCACCAAGTTCGCGCGCTTCCCGGGCACCGACGGCAACCGCATGAGCAAGTCGCTCGGGAACACCATCGAGATCTCGGCCTCGCCCGAGCAGATCCGCGAGAAGATCAAGCCGGCGTTCACCGATCCGGCGCGGCTGCGCCGCTCCGACCCGGGCCATCCCGAGGTCTGCGGCGTCTACACCTGGTACCAGAAGTTCCTGCCCGAGGCGGCGCCGCAGGTGGCCGACGAGTGCCGCAGCGCGGCCCGCGGCTGCGTCGACTGCAAGAAGCAGCTGGCCGAGGGCGCCATCGCCTACTTCGCGCCTCTGCGCGAGCGCCGCGCCGAGTTCGAGTCCGACCCGGCGCGCCTGGACGAGATCATCGCCGCCGGCTGCGAGCGCGCCCGTGGACTGGCCGCCGCCACGATGGCGACCGTGCACGATGCGATGGGCATCGGCTAGATGGACGCCGAGGGAGAAGACACGATGCAGGGAAGCGACGTGCTCGACGACGATCTGGGGGACGCGCTCGAGGCTGACGGCGCCGGCGGCGCCCGGCCGGCCGGCCCGGCCGCGCCCGCCGGGGGGCCGGAGACCTGGAATCTCGACGCCCTCCCGCCCGAGCTGGACTATTTCCGCACCAGCGCCGCCTGGCAGATCGAACTGACCGGGTTCCAGGGCCCGCTCGACCTCCTGCTCTACCTGATCGACAAGGACCAGGTGGACATCTACGACATCCCGATCGCCCGCATCACCGAGCAGTTCATCCGCCACATCGAGGTGATGCAGTCGATCAGCCTCGACCAGGCCGGCGAGTTCATCGCCATGGCGGCCACGCTGCTCGTCATCAAGATGAAGATGCTGATGCCGGCGCACGGCGGGGAAGAGGAGGAGGCCGAGGAGGATCCCCGCGCCGAGCTCGTGCGGCGCCTGCTGGAGTACAAGCGGTTCAAGGAGGCTGCGCTCGCGCTCCAGGAGCGGGAGGACGAGCGCAGCCGCTTCCACACCCGGCAGTTGCGGTTCCCGTTCACGAGCGACCTGGCCGTCGAACCCGCGCTGCGGATCGAGATCTTCGACCTGCTCGCGGCCCTGGCCGGCATCTACGACCGCGTCCGTTCGCGGCCCGTCCACGACATCGTGCGCGAGCCGTTCACCGTCGAGGAGAAGATCGACCTCATCGTCGCCCGCACCACGGGCGGCGCGCTGGTCCGCTTCGAGGAGCTGTTCGCGGACGACACCATCAAGATGGAAGTCGTCGTCACCTTCATCGCCATCCTGGAGATGGTCAAGCGAGGTCGTCTCGTGTTCGTGCAGACCGAGCCCCTGGGCCCCATCTGGCTGCGGCAGCCCGCCCCCGGCGCTGAGCCCGGGCCGGACGATTCGTACGTTCCCGAAGCCTCCTCCGACAGCGAGGCGACGCGCCGGGCCGGCGGCGGCCACCACGACGAGGACGACGAGGACGGCTGGTCGGAGGAGGACTTCGACGGCGACGACGAAGATGACGACGACATCGACTGGGACGACGATGACGCGGACGAGGACGAGGAAGACGACGGCGAGGCGGGCGGCGAACAGGCGGACGAACCGGACGACGACTGGGGCGATGACGACGATGACGGCGACGCCGACGAGGATGACGGCGACGCCGACGATGACGAAGACGATGACGAAGACGATGACGAAGATGATGGTGAAGACGATGACGCAGATGATGAAGACGAAGATGATGAAGACGACTGGGAAGACGACGCTGACGACGACGAGGATTGGGACGAGGAAGAGGACGAGGACTGGGACGACGACGAGGATGACGACGACGACGACGACGACGGAAACGAAGAAGACGACGACGAAGACGACGCCCGGAGCTGACGCACAGGAGACGGGAACTTGAAGAGGGAACTGGAAGCCCTGCTGTTCGCCACCGACAGCCCGCTGACGATCGCGCGCCTGAAGAAGATCTTCCCCGAGCGCGAGAACGCCGAGATCCGCGCGGCGATCGCCGAGCTCGAGCAGGACTACGCGGGCGCCGGCCTGGCCTTCACCGTCGTCGAGTTCGGCGGCGGCTGGCAGATCGCCACGCGCCCCGAGTACGCGCCGCTGGTCGAGAACCTGCTGAAGTCGCGCAGCTTCACGCGGCTGTCGAAGGCGGGCCTCGAGGTGCTGGCGATCATCGCCTACCGGCAGCCGATCACGCGCCTGCAGATCGACGAGATCCGCGGGGTCAACAGCAGCGGCGCCATCAGCACGCTGACCGAGCGGAACCTGATCACCGTGGTCGGCCGCTCGGCGGCGATCGGCAACCCGCTCCTCTACGGCACGACGCGCGAGTTCCTCAACCACCTCGGCCTCAAGGGCCTCGGGCAGCTGCCAGACCTGCCGGCGCTGGAGGGCGTGCTGGAGGACCGCGAGCAGCTGAAGGAGTTCGCCAGCCGCATCGGGCGCGAGGTCACCGACGAGGAGTTGGAGGAGTACTTCGCGGCGCCCGTGGACGAGATCCCTCCCGGGG
>VGXH01000256.1 GCA_016873405.1 bacterium | reverse complement strand
CGCGCAGCGCACGGCGAAGTTGGGGACGCCGAAGCGCGCTTCCCCGTAGTGGAACTCGCAGTACTGGGCGACCAGCGCGTCCGTCTCGTAGACGTCCTCGCGGATCTCCACCGGCTGCTCGGAGTCCACGTAACGGAACCCGGCATGCTGGAAGAAATGGCGGCGGAACGCGTAGCGGCTGTGCCGCGTGGCCTCGTTGCCGGTCGAGATCCAGCTGCCGCCCTTGATCAGGTTGTGCTTGCCGTCGAAGGTCGGCGTCGAGAAGTCGTCGTAGAGCGGATGCACGCGGAAGCCGGGGAAGCCGGCGATCGGCGTCTCGGTCCACTGCCAGACGTTGCCCAGCACGTCGCCCAGTCCGGCCGTCAGGTGCGCGTCCACCGGCGTGGAGGAGGCCCAGCCGGCCAGTTCGAGGTTGCCCGGCGGCGCCGAGCGGTCCGGCTGGTCGGGCAGTCCGCTCGCGTCCAGCAGGCGGTGCCATTCGGCTTCGGTCGGCAGGCGGATGGGCCGCCCCTCGCGCGCGGCCATCCAGTTGCAGAACGCTTTCGCCTCGAGCTGGTTCACCTCCACCGGCCAGTTGCCCGGCAGGGGGATCTCCTGCGCCAGACAGCGCAGGTTCCAGCCGCCGCCCGGCTGCGGCACCCAGAACAGCGGATGCGTGGCGCGCTTGAACCCGCGCCAGGCCCAGCCCTCGGCGGTCCACCAGCGCTCGTCGGCGTAGCCGCCGTCGTCCATGAACGCGCGGAACTCGTCGTTGCTGACCAGCAGCGAACCGGCCCGGAAGGACGCCACCGGCGTCTCGAAGCGTCCGTATTCGTTGTCCCAGCCGTACAGAACGTGATCGCTCGGCTTGCCCATGACGACCAGGCCGCCGGGGATCTCGGTCCAGCCGGGCGCCGGCGCCGGCCCGCGCAGCGGGCAGACGGGCCAGTCCGCGGTGGCGCGCACCAGCGACAGCGGCAGCTGGCGGATGAGCACGGAACTGGTTTCGAGGTGGATGCGCTCGTGTTCGATGCCCATGAGGATCGTCCACAGCGCGTCGTCCCAGCCGATCGGCGAGGGCACCGGCAGGCGCGCGACGAGATCCTCGACGACCGCCCTGACCCGCTGCCGGTAGGCGCGGACCTCGGCCACCGGCGGCCAGTCGTAGAGGCGGTCGTCCAGGTCATCCCAGCTCATCTCGTCGACGCCGACGGCGAAGACCGACTCGAAGCGCGCGTTCAGGCGGTGGTCGAGCAGCCCGGCCAGCAGGAGCTTGTTCACGAAGAAGACCGCGGTGTGGCCGAGGTAGAAGATCAGCGGATGCCGCAGGGGATCGGCGCGACGGTAATAGGCCTCGTCCGCCGCCAGGACCGCGAAGAGGCGCTCGTAGGTCTCCCAGCTGTCGCGGAAGCAGGCGAGGATCTCGGCGCGCTTGTGCTCGGCGGTCTGGCCGGGCACAAGGTCGAGTCGAACCGAGGGATGGGCCTGTCTGGGCATGGCGTCCTCCGCCGGGCGGCGCCCCGGCCAGGGTCCTGGCTTCTTGGTGCGTCTCGGAATATACCGCCCCGAAGGCGTCCGCGCCTCCCCGGATGACCGCGCGGAGCGTCGGGGACGCAGCGCCGTGAACGCCGCTTGCGCGACCGGGCGTTCCGCCCGACAATGGCCGCCGCGCCGAGCGGCCGGGGCCGCGGGATGGGGGCGCCCGGCGGCCGCCGCGACGGGCGTCGAGCGGCGGGAAGCGGAGTCGCCGCCAACGAAGCGACCGGTCGCCCGCCGACCGGCCCGCGGAGGGATGTCATGGACGTGTTCAGCGCGATCGCCGCCCGGCGGTCGGTCAAGAAGTTCGACCCCTCGCACCGGCTGGGCGAGGCCGAGATCGAGCGCCTGCTCGGCGCGGCGATCCTCTCGCCGACCTCGTTCAACATCCAGAACTGGCGCTTCGTGGCGGTGACCGACGACACCGTCAAGGCGGAGATACGCCGCGCCGGCTGGAACCAGGCGCAGTACACCGATTGCTCGCTGCTGGTGATCATCTGCGGCGACCGCGATGCCTACCGCCGCGACCCCTCGCGCTACTGGGTGACCGCGCCGCCGAGCGCCCGCGCCTACATCCTGCCGGCGATCGAGGCCGCCTACGGCCCCGACGCGGAGTTGCGGCGCGACGAGAACCTGCGCTCGGGCGCCATGGCGGCCCAGACGATCATGCTGGCCGCCAAGGCCATGGGCTACGACACGTGCCCGATGATCGGCTTCGATTCCGCGGCCGTCGGTCGCATCATCGCGCTGCCGCCGGAGCACGACATCGTCATGGCCGTGGCCGTGGGGCGGGCACTCGAGCCGGCGCGGGAACGGGGCGGGCAGCTGGCGCTGGCGGAGGTCGTCAGGCGCGATCGCTTCGATCGCTAGGGCGGTTCCAGTCGTGCTGCGGGTTGTTGAACTCGGAGAAGTCCGAGCGGCGGCCCGGATGGTGCTTGCGCGCCCACTCGTTCTCGAGGGTCCGAAGCCGGCGACCGGTCACGGCGATGGCCGTTGCGACCACCAGCAGGATCGTCGCGTCCAGCACGGGCCCGCCGTCCAGCGACGGCCGCAGCTCGCGCGCCAGCGTCCGGGCCAGGGCGAGGCCGGACGCGCCGCCGAGCACCACGCCCGCGCGGGCGCCCAGCCGGGGCGCGGCCAGGGCGGCGAAGGCGACCACGGCCGTGAGCCTGCCGACGCTCAGGACCGCGGCCGCCAACTTCGGCTGCGCGCCGCCGTAGAGGATGAACAGCAGATAGGTGGCCTGCGCGAGGTGGAGCGCCGCGACCGTCAGGGCGAAGCGGGGCAGGATGCCCGGAACCCCCGCCCAGCCGAAGCCCAGTCCCGTCAAGCCGAGTCCGGCCAGGTAGGCCAGCCAGCCCGCCTCGGCCAGCCAGTCGTCGCCGACCAGGCCCAGCAACGCGAGCGACGCGCCGCCGCCCAGCAGCGCCGCCCCGGCCAGCAGCAGGTGGCTGCCGCGAAAGCCGCCGCCCGCATCCCGCCAGTCGTCGATGTCGCGTCCCTGCTTCATGCCCCGTCCGGACTCCCTCCCGGCGACCGTCGTCACCGCATCCCTGTCCCCGTCGATGCCCGCGCATCATAGCGGCCCGATCGCGCCGCGGGCAAGCGCCGGTTGGCGGCGCCGAGTGCCGGCCCCGGGTGGACAGCGGCCCGGCGGGACCGTAATGTGGTCGCCATGAAGATCGCGTTCATCGGCACCCACGGGGTGGGAAAGACCACGCTCTGCTTCGAGCTGGCGGCGGCGCTCAAGCGGCTGGACCTGAGCGTCGACCTGGTCAAGGAGGTCGCGCGCGCGTGCCCGCTGCCGATCAACCGCGACACGACGCACGACGCCCAGAACTGGATCCTGCACTCGCAGGTCGCGCGCGAAATCGAACTGGCCGGCGCCTACGACATGATCGTCTGCGATCGGGCCGTGTTGGACAACTACGCGTACATGGTCCACGCGGCCGGGCGCCGGCCTGAACTCGAGCCGTTCATCCGCCACTGGCTGACGACCTACGGGCTGCTCGTGAAGGTTCCGGTCGTGGCGCCGCCGAGCTTCGATGGCACCCGCGACACCTCGGTCGAGTTCCAATTGGCGATCGACCGGACCTTGGACGAACTGCTGGGCGAGTTCGCCGTGCCCTGCCTGTCCCTGCCGCGCGAGCAGCGCGACGCGTGGGTGGGTCAGGTCCTGCGCGCCCTCGACCTGCCCGCCACGCCCCCGCAACTGGGGCTGTTCGGTTGAATTGCGGACGGAATCGCTTATATTGCCCCGACCCCGAACGATCCGCGGCCGGAACCAAAGGTCCGGAACGGGATTTGCGGGAAACGGCCGTCCATCGTGCGGAATGCCTTCCGCCGTGCCGACCGGACCTCGGATCAACCACGACCTGGCCGTCGGCGCGCCGCCGCGGCGCGGTTCCTCTTGGAGAGCAACATCTTGTCGGACAACGTCTTGCGTGTGATGACGTTCAACCTCCTGACCGCCACGAAGAAGCGGCGCA
>VGXH01000255.1 GCA_016873405.1 bacterium | reverse complement strand
CCCCCCGCGGCCAGGTTCGCGCGCAGGTTGCGCGACATCAGCGCCGCGTCCGGCCCCAGCAGCAGGCGGACGCTGACGGCCGCGGCCGGGTCGCCGGCGGCCGCCAGCGCCTTCTGCGCCGCCACCGCCTCGTCCAGCCAGGCGATGGTGGCGGCCGTGACGTCGCTCCACGTCACGGCGTCCAGCCCGGCCTCCGCCAGCGCGGCCAGCCAGCGCTCCGGCGTCACCACGTGGCTGCCGGCCGCCTCGCGCGCCCACGGCACCGGAAAGGCGGCGTCGGCGGCCGCCGGCCCGGCGAAGAACTCGGCGCACGCGTAGCGTCCGCCGGCCCGCAGGTGACGGGCCACCGCCCCGGCCCAGGCCGCCTTGTCCGGCGCGTTCATCTGCGCCTGCTGCGACCAGACGAGGTCGAATCGCGGCCCGGGCAGCTCCAGGGTCGCCACGTCGGCTTCGACGAAGGCGATGTCGGCGGTGTCGGCCGCGCGGGCGGCCAGGGCGCGCGCCACCCGGCAGTACTCGCCGTCGACATCGACGCCGGTCACCGCGCCGCCCGGTCCGACCAGCCGGCGCAGCCGACGGGCGGGCCCGCCGATGCCGCAGCCCAGGTCCAGCGCGCGCTCGCCGGGTCGCGGGCGCGCCAGGCGCGCCAGTTCGTCGGTGGCGGCGCGGCCGCCGGGATGGAACTCGTCGATGCGGGCCAACAGATCGGCGGCGGCGGTCGCGCTCACGCCCTCGCCGGCGCCGGCCGCCAGCGCCGCGTCGATGGCCTCCAGCAGCCCCGGTCTTCCGTAGTGCGCCTGCAGGTCCGGCCGCGCCCCGCTCACCGCGTCACCACTGGCCGGCGTAGCCGGTGCCGAACGGCTCGGCCTGCTCCTGCAGCCGGCGCCAGTGCCAGTGCGCGATCTGGCGCAGGTGCAGCGCGTCGTGCGCGCACCACGAGGCCAGCAGGTCGCCGGCGCGGATCGCGCCGAACTTCGGGTGGTGGTAGGCCGCGTCCCAGTCCGGGCGCGACAGGCCGCGCAACCAGGCGAGGGAGCGCCGCCGTTCGGCCGCGAACGCGGACATCGTCGCGCCCAGCGCCTGCTCGGCGTAGCGATGGTCCGCCACCCAGCCCACGGGGTCGATCGCGGGCCAGGGCTCGCCCGGCCGGTGCAGCGTGAAGTCGAGGCGCGCGCGGAAGTCCTCGCGCTCCTCGTCCAGCAGGTGGCAGGCGATCTCCAGCAGCGACCAGCGGCCCGGTTCCGGGCGCCAGCGGGCCTCGGCCTCGGTCACGCCCGCCGTGGCGCCGGCGAGCGTCGCGGCGCCCGCCTCCAGCCGTTCGATCAGGGCCTGGGGATCCATGGCTCTCCTTACGCGCGCTGGTCTTCGCTACCTAGTCTTCGCCCGCCGGCCGCCCGCGCGCGCGTTTGACGGCTCCCCGGCGCTTCTTGCCCTCCAGCCGCTTGAGGCGCGAGGCGGCCGTGGGCCGCGTCGGCCGCCGCGGACGCGGAGGCACCAGCGCGCGCCTGACCAGTTCAGCCAGGCGCGCGGCCGCCTCGTCGCGGTTGCGGCGCTGGCTGCGGTGCGTGGCGCAGGCCAGCAGCAGGTCGCCGCCCTCGGTCAGCCGCGGGGCCAGCACGGCCAGCAGGCGCTGCCGCTGCGCCTCGCTCAGCGCCTGCGAGGCCGCGACGTTCCAGCGCAGCTGCACGCGCGTGTCGGCCGTGTTCACGTGCTGCCCGCCGGGCCCCGAGGCGCGGCTGGCGGTGAACTCGAGCTCGCCCGCCGGGATGGTCACCCGCGCGTTGATCACCAGGTCGTCCGCCATCGCGCCGCCCTCCGCCGGCTCCGGACACCGCCCGCGACCTGACCCGCCGCGGCGACGGCGCCAAGACAAGGTGGTCAGTGCGCGGCCGTCAGTGCGCGGCCGCTTGTGCGCGGCCGCTCGTGCACGGCCGTCCCCGCCGGGCTATCATTACCCGGAAGCCCGCCAACCTGCCACCGGGAGGTTCAGGTCGATGATCATCCGCAAGCTCGCCGATGTCCCCGCCACCCCGATGGCCATGGACGGGGTCCGTGACGTCTCCAAGCAGCTGCTCGTCGGCAGCGCCGACGGGGCCCCGAACTTCTCGTTCCGGGTCTTCACCGTGGCGCCCGGCGGGCACTCGCCGCACCACAGCCACGATGTCGAGCACGTCAACTACGTCATCAGCGGCCAGGGCGCCCTGGTCGACGGCGACGGGCGGCACAACCCGTTGGCGCCCGGTGACTTCGCGTTCGTGGCGCCCGGCGACGTCCACCAGTTCCGCAACACCGGCAGCGAGCCTTTCGTTTTCATCTGCGCGGTGCCCAAGGCTTACGAATAGCCACGGTAACGCTTGAAGATGCTACACTTGTGACGGACGGCGCATGACCGCGCAGCGACCACTCCACGTCCGAGGTGCCTCGGAAATGAAGCTGACTGGCCTTCTTGGGAGGAAGCGCGGGGCGGACCGCAAGGCCGCCCCGGCCCCCGCGCGGGGCCTGTTCAGCGCAACGCCCGAGGACCTGCAGCTGGAGCGGAGCTGGCTGCAACTGACGCGGATCGACACCGACCAGTTCCGGCACTTCTTCGACAGGTACCATGACCATGTGTTGCGCTATCTGGCGGCCTGTGTCGAGAGCGAGGAGACGGCGCAGGACCTGACCCAGGAGACGTTCCTCTACGCGCTGGAGAACCTCTGGCGGTTCAACTGGCAGCGCGGCTCGTTCGGGGTCTGGCTGTTCCACATCGCGCGGCGCCGGGTCCTGCCGCGGTACCGACGGTCCTCGCGGCGGGCTTCGGAACAGGAGTACGTGCTGCGGCACCAGCCGCTGGCGCTGAACCCGGACCCGGTCGCCGACCGGGATCGCGCCGGGATGCTGGCCCGCCTGCGGCGGGCGGTGCAGGAGCTGTCGCCGCAGCGGCGCGACGCGTTCGTGCTGCGCGTGCAGCTGGAGTACTCGCTGGAGGACACGGCCCTGATGATGGGGGTCAAGCCGGCGACGGTGCTGTCGCTGCTGCAACGGGGCCGTCCGCAGCTGGCCGCGGCGCTGCGCGAGGAGCGGGCGCTGACGCCGGCGGAGAAGAAGATCGTCGATGCCATCGTGGCCGAGGACCGGGGACTGACGCCGTTGACGGAATGCGGGCGCGGACAGGACGCAGGGGCGCCGGTCGACCGCGCGCGGGCAGGGAAGACCCGCCGGGAACGGGATGACGATGAAGCGTGACACGGACAACCTGGACCGTCTGGTGCGCGAGGCCGCGGGTCCGCCGCCGGACCCGGCCGTGTCGGCGCGCGCGCTCCGCGCGGCGCTGGGCGGCGCGCTGGCGCGGCGCGACCGTCGCGCCGCCCGCCTGCGGGCCGGACGGCCACTGGCGCTGGCGGTGCTGCTGGTGGCCGGTCTGTCGACGCAGCTGGGCAGCGACAGCTTCGACATCCGGACGAGCACCACCGAACGCAACGGGCTCGAGCTCACGATCCACGAACAGGGCCTGCGCCAGACGCAGGTGGTCACCACACCCTCGATGGTCGAGCGCGGCATGACGCGCGAGAAGGTCGAGGACCTGCTGATGGTCAAGGACAGCACGGTGCCGGTACCGGTGTGGCTGTCCGGTTTCCGCGTCGGCAACCTGGAACGCCTGACGATGAACTGCGAATATCGCCTGTCCGACGGCGAGATCGTGCTCAGCTCCATGCCGACTCCCGGGCAGGACCCGCGGGGGAAGCTCGCGGTTCGCCGGTGGTTCGGAGAGGATCGCGCCGTCCGCAGCAGCCTCATCCGGCAGGTCCACGACATCTCCCAGTCGCGCGCCCCGGACTTCACCGTGCCCATGCACGTGGGCGGACTGGTCTGGATCGTCGACGGCTGGCGCATGAAGCTGCCCGGGCGCGACGAGATCGTCTATCTGTCAGGCTTCCGCGCCGACGGCGTCAGGCGCCAACAGGCGTTCTGACCGCCGGGCAGACCTCCCGGGAACACTGGCCGACCGGCCGCGATTTCCGTTCCTTCACCCGTGTCCCCGGCCTC
>VGXH01000254.1 GCA_016873405.1 bacterium | reverse complement strand
CCCCGGGCGCCGGCCTCGCGGCCGCAACCTCGTGCAAGCCCTCGCCGGCGGGCGCCCCGGCGGGCTTCAACGGACGCGCCGCGTCGGCAGCCTTTTCGCGCGGCCCCTGCTGTTCCGGCGCGACCGCCGGCGCCTCGCGCGGCTTCTGCTGCTCCAGCGCGACCACCGGCGCCTCGAACGTCTGCGGCGCGCGGCCGGCAGGGCGCGGGCCCGCGAGCCACCAGGCACCGAGGACGGCGACGGTCGCCACCGTCACTGTGGCCAGAGCCGGCTGCCAGGCGCGACGGCGCGCACGGGCGCCGTCCGACTGGTCCTTCAGGTCCCGCCGCACCGCGTACCACAGGCTCTCGGCCTCGCGGTCTTCCAGGCGGTAACGGTCGTGCTTCAGGTAGCGCTTCATGACAGCTCGCCTCCCGGCTGCTCGCTGAACACCAGGTCGTCGCCGCCCTGCAGCCACGCGCGCAGGTTGCGGCAGGCCCGGTGATGATGGACCCGCGCCGTGGGCTCGCCGCAGCCCAGGGCTGCGGCGATCTCGGCGAAGGGCGCGTCCTCCAGCTCGCGCAGCAGCAGCGCCGCGCGCTGGTGCGGCGACAGGCGGTCCAGCGCCGCCTGGAAGCCGTCACCAAGACCGGGGAACGTCTCTTCGGAACGGGAGGAGGCAAGGGCGGTGCGCTCGAGGGCCAGCGCCGCCAGCCGCCGCACGCCCAGCTTCACGCGCCGCCGCCAGTCGAGGCACTTGCGCAGCCCCACCGACCGCAGCCAGGCCAGCAGCGTGCCCTGCCCGCGGTACGTGTCCAGGCGCCCCAGCGCCGTGACGTACGTCTCCTGCAGCAGGTCGCGCGCGGCCTCGCGGTCGCCGGTCTGGTAGACCAGGAAGTTGAACAGCGGCCGGCAGGTGGCGTCGTAGAGGCGGCGCCAGGCTTCCTCGTCGCCGGCGGCCGCGGCGCGGGCCAGGTCCAGGTCGGACTCCGGGTCCGCGATCGGCGCCGAAGGGCGATGCGGCTGGTCGTGGTCGGCTTTGCCCATGAGCTTCCTCCTCGCTCCGGACCACAAGACGGACGCCGGGCGGGATCCGTTTACCTGTGGTCGACGCTGAGCGAGGCGCCGGGGTGGCGAGCGTGAAGGTGAAGGAAGTCCGATTCGATTGTCAACACGGCGCGGGCGCGGCGTGTTCCCGGCGCGGCGTGTTCCCGGCGCGGCGCGCCTCCGGCCGCCGTTTGACGTTCGCGCCGTGGTCCGGTACGGTGCGGGCGACAGGATCCACGGCATTTCCATCGCAAAGGGGGACGTCATGCGCTGGCAGGGACGCCGCGGCAGCAGCAATGTCGAGGATCGCCGCGGGCGCGGTGGCCCTGTCATGGTCGGCGGCGGTCTGGGCGGCCTGGGGCTGGTCGTCCTGATCATCTACGCGCTGATGGGGGGCGACCCGCTGGCCCTGCTCCAGCAGCAGCCCGGCGTCGGCCTGTCCGGCGGTCCGCAGAGCGGCGCCCCGGTCGATGCCGCCTCGGACGAGGCCGCCCGGTTCGTCAGCGTCGTGCTGGCCGACACCGAGGACGTCTGGCGCGAGCTCTTCGCCGCCGCGGGCGAGACGTACCGCGAACCGAAGCTGGTGCTGTTCTCGGACGCGGTCCGCTCGGCCTGCGGCCTGCAGGATGCGGCCGTGGGTCCGTTCTACTGCCCGGCCGACGAGACGGCGTACATCGATCTGTCGTTCTACGAGACGCTGCGCGAGCGCTTCGGCGCCGCCGGCGACTTCGCCCAGGCCTACGTCATCGCGCACGAGATCGGCCACCACGTCCAGAACCTGCTGGGCATCTCCGGGCAGGTCGAGCGCGAGCGCCGCCGCGGCGGCCAGCGCGAGGCCAACGAGCTGTCGGTGCGCCTGGAACTGCAGGCCGACTTCCTGGCCGGAGTCTGGGCGCACCACGCCCAGCGCCGCTTCGCCATCCTCGAGCCCGGAGACATCGAGGAAGCCCTCAACGCCGCCAACGTGATCGGCGACGACAACCTGCAGAAGCAGACGCAGGGCCGCGTGGTCCCGGACGCCTTCACGCACGGCACCGGCGAGCAGCGCGTGCGCTGGTTCCGCCGCGGCTTCGAGACGGGCGACATCAACCAGGGCGACACGTTCGCGACCGACGGCCTGTAGTCCGCCGGGCAATCGACCGAGCCCGCGCCGGCCCGGGTCCGGCGCGGGCTCTCCTGCGTCCGCGGTTCCGCGGCTCCTACCGCTTACGCAGCCAGGTACGCCTCCAGCATCCACAGCTTCTTGTCCAGCCCGTCGGCGATCGGGTCCAGCAGGTTGACCGTGCCGCGGTCGCCCGCCTCGTCGGCCGCTTCGACCGCGGCGCGCAACCTGGCGCGGAAGCCCTGCAGGTCGGCCGCGGTGTTGGCCACCATGCGCTGCGCGTCCGGCACGGTGAGATCCTCCTTGAGCGAGGCCAGTTCGAGCGCCTGGGCCAGGCTGGCCAGCGGCGCGCCGCCGATCATGAGGATGCGCTCGGCCACGCTGTCGGTCACCGCGGCGAACTCGTCGTAGAAGCCTTCGAACATGCCGTGCAGCTGGTAGAAGCCGCGGCCCTTCACCCTCCAGTGGTAGTGGTGCAGCTTCTGGTGCATCACGATGCTGTCGGCGAGGATGCCGTTGAGGTCGTTGATCACGTTCCGGTTGCTCATGGTTCGCGCTCCCTGCTTGGGGGTGATCCGCCCCGGCGGGCGGGTTGTTCTGCTTCCACGTCCCCGGATTCGCAAGGGTGAGGCCAACATCGCCCATTCCAAGAACTTGTTGATATATCAACCAATTGGGAAGAACACCAGCCGCGCACGCCACCCCCGACAACGATAATTCGTTGCACAATCCAGCGATATTTCGTTGTTTAACCGAAATATCGTTGTCGACACGCCGGCGTCCGGAGGCGGACATGAGCAAGATCTACGACGCGACCCGCGACCTGAAGGACCTGGCCCGTCTGGCCGCCGAGCCGGAGAATCTGCCCGAGGTGCTGACCCGGGCGCTGGACTCGCTGCAGAAGCTGGTGCCGCACGACCTGGCCGCGGTGCTGGGGCTGGAAGAGGGCGAGCTGCGCGTGCTGGCCGCGCGCGGCCGGCTGGCCGACGACCGTGTGCGCCGGCACAGCATCCGCCTGCGGGACTTCCCGTCGATCGCCCGGGCCCTCGAGCGGCGCCGCGCCGTGGTGCTGGAGGAGCACGACCACGCCCGCGGCGAGGGCGATCCCTACGACGGCGTCCTGGACCTGCCGCACGGGCACTCGCGCCTGGTGGTGCCGCTCTACGCCGGCGAGCGGAACCTGGGCCTGATCACCTTCGACCGCGAGGTCTGCGACAGCTACGGCGCGGATACCGTCGAGCTGGCCGAGGTCTACGGGCAGATCATCGCCCTGGCTTTCCGCTACGCCGAGCAGGCCGAACTGCTGGAGCGCTACCGCCAGTTGCTGGACGAGCGGCAGCGCGTGCTGACCGGGCGCGACGAGGGGCACGACCCAGCCTCCCAGCTGGAGGGCAGCCGCTCTCCCGTCATGCGGGGTCTGGTCGCGCAGGCGCGGCAGGTCGCCGGCACCACGGCGCCCGTCCTGATCCTGGGCGAGACGGGCACCGGCAAGGAGGTGCTCGCGCGCGCGTTGCACCAGTGGAGCCCGCGCCGCGCGCAGGCCTTCCTGACCCTGAACTGCGCGGCGATCCCCGAGTCGCTGCTCGAGAGCGAGCTGTTCGGCCACGTCAAGGGCGCCTTCACCGGCGCCGGCCAGGCGCGGCCCGGCCGCTTCCTGGCCGCCAACGGCGGCACGCTGCTGCTGGACGAGATCGGCGACATGGCGCCGAACGCGCAGGCCAAGCTGCTGCGCGTGCTACAGGAAGGCACCTTCGAGCCCGTGGGCAGCGACCGCACGGTGAAGGTGGACGTGCGCATCGTCGCCGCCACGCACCGCGACCTGGAGGAGCGCGTGCGCGAGGGCCTGTTCCGCGAGGATCTCTACTACCGCCTCAACGTGTTCCCGCTGCACGTGCCGCCGCTGCGCGAGCGCACCGACGACCTGCCGCGCCTGGGGT
>VGXH01000253.1 GCA_016873405.1 bacterium | reverse complement strand
CCCCGGACAGGCCGGCGTCAAGGTGGCCTACCTGCATTCGGACATCAATGCGCTGGACCGGATCGAGATCGTGCGCAACCTTCGGTTGGGCGAGTCCGACGTGCTGGTGGGCGTCAACCTCCTGCGGGAGGGGCTCGACCTGCCGGAGGTGTCGCTGGTCGCGATCCTGGACGCCGACCGCGAGGGTTTCCTGCGCTCGGAGCGCTCGCTGATCCAGACGGCGGGGCGCGCCGCCCGCAACGTCAACGGCGAGGTCGTGATGTACGCCGACCGCGTCACGCGCTCGATGGCGGCGGCCATCGCCGAGACGCAGCGGCGCCGCAACCGGCAGCTGGACTGGAACCGGGAGCACGGGCTGGTGCCGCGCACGATCACGAAGACGCGGCAGGAGATCATGCAGGCCACGGCCGCGGCCGGGGACCGCCAGCGCGACGGTGGCGTCGGGCGTCGGCGCGGGGCGCCGGGCGCTGATCTGGTGCCGCGCGACCTGTCGCCGGACGATCTGGCGGACATGTTGGAGCGGGAGCCCCTGGAAGCCGCCCAGGCGCTCGAATTCGAAAAGGCGGCCGACCTGCGCGACCGTCTGGAGGATCTGCGCGCGCAGTGGGGCCTGGGCCCGACGGGAGGTAACGGATGAGCGGCGAGGCCGGAGCGGCGCCGGATTTCCCGGCCGGGAGGTGGCTCGACGAGCTGGTGGACGCCGCCCTGCGGGAGGATCTGGGGAGCGGGGACGTCACGACGGCCATCGCGGTGGCGGCCGGGGCCCGGGCGCAAGGCTGCCTGCGCGCGCGGCAGGGCGGCGTGGTGGCCGGACTGCCGCTGGCGGCCCGGGTCTGGCGCGGGCTGTCGCCCGAGGTGTCGTTCGCGCCTCTGGTCGACGACGGGACCGCGGTGACCGCCGGCCAGCCGGTCGCCGCCGTGCGCGGGCCGGCCGCGGCCGTGCTCAGCGGGGAGCGCCTGGCGCTGAACTTCGTGCAGCACCTCAGCGGCATCGCCACCCTGACGGCCCGTTACGTCGCCGCTGTGGCGGGCACGGAGTGCCGGGTCCTGGACACGCGCAAGACGCTGCCGGGCTACCGGCTGCTGGCCAAGTACGCGGTGCGTTGCGGCGGCGGGCACAACCACCGGTTCGGCCTGTACGATCGCGTGCTCCTGAAGGACAACCACTGGGCGGCCGGCGTACCCCTGGAGGAGATGGTCGCCCGCGCGCGGCGACTGCAGCCGGCGTTGACGGTGGAGGTGGAGGTCGACACGGCCGAGCAGTTCGCGCGCGTGCTGCCGTTGGGGGTCGAGTGGATCATGCTGGACAACTTCCCGGTCGACGGCGTGGCGCGCGCGGTCGCGGCCCGCGACGCCGCCGGCAGCGCGACGCGGCTGGAGGTGTCCGGCAACGTGACGCTGGAGACGATCGGCGCCTACGCCCGCGCGGGCGCGGACGCGGCCTCGGTCGGCCGCCTGACCCACTCGGCGCCCGCGCTGGACCTCGGGCTGGACCTGGAGCGCGCATGAGGCTGCGGCCCCACTCCGGCCCGGTGGAACGGGACTGGTTCGGCCTGGACGCCTTCCTGCCCGGGCCGCGGTTCACGCGCGACGGCGGCAGTCTGTACCTTCTGGAGGAGGTCGGCAGCACCAACGACTTCCTGCGCGGACGCGGCGAGCCGGCGGACGGCCGGCTGTGCCGCTGGGACGGCTGGGGCTGGGTCGCCAGCCCGCGCGCGCGCCTGGCGCCGGTGCGGGAGCTGGCGCCCGGCACCGTGGTCGTCGCCCGGCGGCAGTCCGGCGGCCGCGGTCGCCAGGGGCGCCAGTGGGTGGACTGCGGCGGCCTGCACCTGTCGGTCTCGGTCCCGCGCCATCGAGCCGCGTTCAATCGGGGCTTCTCGGTGTGGCTGGGGTTGATCGTGACGCTGGTCCTGCGCGAGGGCGAGCGCGTCGATGCGCGCCTCAAATGGCCGAACGACATCGTTGTGGATCGGCGCAAGCTGGGCGGCATCCTGCTGGAGCGCGCCGACTCCGGCGGCGGCGCCCAAGTGGCGGCCGGGCTGGGCCTGAATCTGGGCGGCGCGCGCCATGAACTGCCGTGGGTGCTGCGCGGCACGGCCACGAGCCTGGCCGCCGAAGGGGGACGGGTGCCGCGCCTGGGCGACCTGTGCGCGCGCCTGCTGGGCCGGGTGGAGGCGGAACTGGACCGCTTCTGCGACGACGGCTCGCCCGCGTATCGTCCAGCCCTCGAACTGCTGGACTGCCTGCTCGGGCAGCGGGTCCGTCTGGTGACGCGCCAGCGCGAGTTCAGCGGGCGCGCCGTGGGCATCGACGACCAGGGCGCGCTGCTGGTCGAGCGCGAAGGGACGGACGGGGCGCTGACGGTCGAGGCGATCCGCGCGGGCGACGTGCACCTGCTGCCGCCGCCGCCGCCGGGAGGGGACGGTGCCGGTGCGGGCCCTGCTGATTGACGCCGGCAACACGCGCGTCGCGTTCGCGGCCTGGGGCGAGGGAGACGGGCACGCGCGCCGGGACGGCGAGCGTTGGTCGGCGGCGGCGCCGCTCCGGCGGCTCGGCGCCCTGCCGACGCCCGCGGCCGGCGCGGAGGCGGCCTTCGGCGAAGCGGCCGCCGGACTGCTGCGGCAGGCGTGCGGCGCCCCGGTCGTGCTCGTCTCGGTCGTCCCGCGCGTGACGGACCTGCTGCTGGCGCTCGCGCCGGACCTGCTGCCGGCCGACCAGCGCGCCGGGCTGCCGTTCGCGCACCGACTGGCCGATCCGGCCGCGACCGGCGGCGACCGGCTCTGCAACGTGGCGGCCGCGGTGGCGGCGGGGCTCGCCTCGGCGCTGATCGTCGATGCGGGGACGGCGACCACCATCGACGTGCTGCGCGACGGCGTCTTCGAGGGTGGGGTCATCGCCCCCGGCATGGCGTTCGCCCTCGAACAGATCGGAAGCCGGGCCGCCCGCTTGGGCCCCGTCCCCTTCGGCCCGGTGCCGCTGGTCGCCGGCCGCGAGACCGGCGCCGCCCTGGCCGCCGGCGGCTTCCATGCCGGCGTGGGAGGGGTCGAGGCGCTCGTGGCCGGCCTCCAGCGTGCCCACGGCACCATGCCGGTCGTGGTCACCGGCGGCCTCGGCCGCCACCTGGCGGCGGCGGGGCGCCTGCACGATCCCGACTGGACGTTCCGCGGAGCCGCGTTCCTCTGCCGGATCCCCTGAGCACCCATTCCATTTCCGTTCAAGCCCATGCGTGCGCGCCCGATAACCGGGGGGACAGCGTCCGCGGGCGTTGCGCGTCGGCGCGACCCCGCTCCCCTGCGCGAAAGGCCGGCTGCCCATGGAGATCAGCGATCGCGAGCTATTGGCGGAACTCGTCGTCGAGTCCCAGGACCACCTGGCGACGATCGAGCCGGACCTCCTGGCGCTCGACGGCGGGGGCCCGGCCGCGGAGACCATGGAACGGGTCAACCGGATCTTCCGCGGCATCCACAGCATCAAGGGCGGCTGCGGATTCCTGGGCATCGCGCCCGTGCAGGAACTCGCGCACGCGATGGAAAGCGCCCTGATGAAGGTGCGTTCGCGGCAACTGGAGGTGTCACGGCCGCTGGTCGACGTCCTTCTGGACGGCACGGACCGCGTGCGGACCATGCTCGCCGACGTGGCGAACGCGGCCGCGGTCGACGCCCGGGATCTGTATCGCCGCCTGGAGCCGTTCCTGGCCGAGGGCGACGGTGCCACGCCGCCGGCGCCGACCGGCTCGGCGCCGGTCGCGGCAGCCGATCGCCGCAGCGGCTTCATCCCCCTGGCGAAGCCGGCTCGCGAGCCCGTCTCCGGAGCGGCGGCCGATCCGGAGGACGCGGCAGCGTCCCTGGCGCCGGCGGCCGCGGCCGTCGATCCCGGTGATCAGCCGGAAGCGGGTGGGTCCGCCCAGCGCGGCGCGGCGCCCGAGGTGCTTCGCGTCAGGGTCGACCTGCTGAACCGCCTGATGAACCTGGCGGGCGAGCTCGTCCTGGCGCGCAACCAGCTGCTCCAGGCCGTGGACCGGCGATTCAGCGAGACCGCGGCGGGCGAATCGGTGCTCGCGGTCACGCAGGCGGCCGT
>VGXH01000252.1 GCA_016873405.1 bacterium | reverse complement strand
GCGCCGTGGCCGGCGACGACTCCAACGCCACGGCGCGCCTGCTGCTGGCGCAGGCGCTGGCCGGCGTCGACTCGCTGGCGGCGGCCGAGAAGCAGTACCGGCAGGTGCTGGCGCTGGAGGCGGGCAACGCGAGGGCCCAGCGCGGGCTCGGCTTCTGCCGGCTGCGCGCCGGCGACTACGCCGCCGCCGCCGCCGCCTACGAGCAGTCCACGCAGGGCGAGCCCGGCAACGCCGACGGCTGGGCCGGGCTGGGCAGCGCCCGCCTGGGCCAAGGCCGCCTGGACGCGGCGGCGGCCGCGCTGGCCAAGGCCCGCGCCATCGATCCCCAGAATCCCATGCTCAGGACCGGAACCGAACTGTTGAACCAGGCCCGCAGCGCCGGAAAGGACTCTTCGTCGAGATGAAGAACTACGCTCTGCTCGTGATCGCCCTCTTGCTGTTGGCGGTCTCTGTCGTGATCTGGAAGATGATGCCCGAATTCGTGCAACAGGCCGGCTGGGTCCTGGTCTTCGGCATCTGGTCCTTCCTGATGATGCTCGTTTTCGTGGTCGAGCGCTCCCTCGTGCTGTGGCGCGCCGGCGGTCGCGGGAACGTCGCCGGCTTCGTCGCCAACACGAAGCGCGCGCTGGGCGGCGGCGACCTCGGGGCCGCCATCGAGGCCTGCAAGCAGCAGGGCGGCAGCCTGGCGAACGTCGTCGGCGCCGGCCTGGAGAGCTACCGGGCGCAGACCGGGGGCAAGCGCGGCGGCGCCCCGAAGGACGTGCTCGACGAGACCCGTCGCGCGCTGCAGGAGGCCAGCGCGCTGGAGAGCCCGAACCTGGAGCGCAACCTCACCTGGCTGTCGACGATCGCCTCGCTGGCGACGATGCTCGGGCTCCTGGGCACGACCATCGGCATGATCCGCTCGTTCATGGCCATGTCGCGCGCCGGCGCGCCGGACGCCACCGCGCTGGCGCTCGGCATCAGCGAAGCGCTCATCAACACGGCGATGGGGCTGTTCACGGCCATCCTGGCCAGCTTCTTCTACAACTTCTTCACGACGAGGGTGGACGCGTTCAACAACCGGATCGACGAGACCTCGTACGAAGTCCTGAAACTGCTGGAGACCGGCAAGGAGTCGTAGGCCGTGGCGAACCGTCGCAATCGTGTGCGCATCGACATGACGCCCATGGTGGACGTGGCGTTCCTGCTGCTGATCTTCTTCATGTCCACCACGCAGTTCAAGCCGCCCGAAACCGTGGCCGTGGACCTGCCGCTCTCGAAGTCGGAGATCCATGTCCCGGAGACCGGGACCATCATCCTGACGGTCAATCGCACCGGACAGATGTTCATCTCGGACGAGAACCTGGCCGCGGTGCAGGAGCTGGCCCCGGACAACGTGCTGGCCGCCATCGTGCAGTGGCGCGAGCGCAGCCCGGGCGCGCACGTCATCGTCAAGGGCGACAAGGACGCGCCCTTCGGGGCGATGGCCGACCTGATGGACAACCTGGCCAAGGCGAAGACCCTGCGTTTCAACCTGATGACGGACCTGCGCAAGGCCGGCGACGAGCCCGGGCCGAACGGCGCGTCCGCGGGCGGGAGGTGACCGCATGAGCGACGTTGCCGTTGCCGAAGGCGGATCCGGGAAGCGCCAGGGCGTGATGGGCCGCGTCAAGAAGGCGCGCGTGGGCGTGCGCGTCGACATGACGCCCATGGTGGACGTGGCCTTCCTGCTGCTCATCTTCTTCATGGTCACGACGGTGTTCCGGCGCCCGCTGGCCATGGAGGTCAACATGCCGGAGCCCGACGCGCGCGTCGAGGTGCCCGAGTCCAACGTGATGACCATCTACGTCGCCAAGGACGAGGCCCTCTTCATGCGCCAGGGCGCGCAACCGCTGCAGCCGATCGCCTGGCCCGACCTGCGCGCGACGTTCGAAGCGGGCACCGCGGCGAACCCGGACCTGATCATCCTGGTGAAGATCCACCGCGAGGCCCGCTACGAGCCGATGGTGGACATGATGGACACGCTCGAGGACGCCAAGATGCAGCGCTTCAGCCTGGTGGAGATGAAAGAGGCGGACGTGGCCGCCGTGGAGGCCGCGCGATGAACGCGAAGCCGCGCCGCGACGGCGGCATCCACATCCCCTGGGCCTACGCGCTGGACGACGCGCCTGCGCTCCCGCTGGTCGGCGAGCGGCACCCGCTGCGGCGCGAGCTGGCGCGCTGGCTGGGGGTGGCCGGCGGCGCCACGCTGCTGCTGGCCGTCGTCCTGCTCTCCGCCTGGCTGTGGTGGTCGCAGCGGACCCCGTCCGCGGCGCCGGTGGCCCGCCAGGTGAAGATCGTGCGCTACACCGACCTGGGCGTGCCGCCGTCCATCGCCAAGCCGGCGGCGCCGCAGATCAACGTGGCCGAGGCGGTGGCGAAGATCGCCGCGCCGCCGCCGCGGATCGCCATCCCCGAGCCGGTGGCCGACGACAAGGCCACCACCCAGACGATCGCCACGCAGACGGAGATGGCCGAGGCGCTGGCCCCCATCACCTTCGACGGCGCGGGCTCGGGCGCGGGTGATGGCGACTCGCTGGTGGTCGAGACGGACATCGACCTCTCGCCGGCGCCGGAGGAGTTCGTGGCCTACGACCAGGAGCCGGTCAAGGTCTCGCAGGACGTGCCGGACTACCCTTCGGTGGCGCGGTCGGCCGGCATCGAGGGCACGGTCCTGGTGCGCGTGCTGGTGGGCAAGAACGGGCGCGTCAAGGACGCCATCTACATCGACGGGCCGGAGGCGCTCAAGGAGGCGGCGCTCAGGAGCGCGCGCAGCTCGGTGTGGCGGCCGGCGCTGGTCGACCACAAGCCGATCGAGGTGTGGGTCAACATGCCGGTGACGTTCCGGCTGCGGGGGTAGACCGCGGAGGGTCACGAACCGACGAGGAATCCGGGATCGGTCGGGGCGCCGGCCGCATCGTCGTGGGTCCGGCGCAGCCACTGGGCGATCTTCGCTTCCAGTTCGACGCGTTTGACGGGCTTGGCCAGGTAGTCGTCCATGCCGCACTCCAGGCAGCGCTCGCGGTCGCCGACCAGGGCGTTGGCCGTCATCGCGACGATCGCGGTCCCGCGCGCGCGCCCGCCCGCCTCGCCGCGCCGGATCATCGCCGTGGCTTCATAGCCGTCCACGTCCGGCATCTGGCAGTCCATCAGCACCAGGTCGTAGGCGCGCTCGCGCAGGCGGCGCACCGCCTCCACCCCGTCGGCAGCGACGTCGCAGGTCAGCCCAAGCTTCTGCAGCTGCTTGGTGGCGACCAGCTGGTTGGTTGGGTTGTCCTCGACCAGCAGGACGTGGCCGGAAAGGCCGCCCGTTGCGGGCTCGGCGGCCGCATCCGCGGCGGGCACGCCCGCCCCCGCCGGCGCCGTTTCGCAGCGGATCGCGAAGCGGAACGTCGAGCCGCGCCCGGCCTCGCTGCTGGCCTCGATGGTGCCGCCCATGAGGTGGACGAGCTGGCGCGAGATGACCAGGCCCAGGCCGGTGCCGCCGTAGCGACGGCTGTTCGAGCCGTCGGCCTGCGTGAACGGCGCGAACAGGCGTCCCAACGTGGCGGCATCGATGCCGATGCCGGTGTCGCTCACCTCGAAGCGCAGGCACGTGCGCTCGTCGCCGGCCGGCTCTGCCCGCACGGCGACGCCCACCATTCCCCGCTCCGTGAACTTGACCGCGTTGCCGACAAGGTTGGTCAGCACCTGGCGCAGCCGGTTGGGATCGCCCAGCACCCGCGCGGGCACATCGGCAGCGATGTCCACCCGCAGCGCCAGCCCCTGCGCGGCGGCGCGCAACCGCAGCGGTTCGGCGGTCTCCTCCACCAGCGCGCGCGGGTCGAACGGGATGTGTTCGAGATCGAGCTTGCCCGCTTCGATCTTCGAGAAGTCGAGGATGTCATTGATGAGGCGCAGCAGCGATTCGCCGCTGGCGCGGCAGATGTTCAGGTAGCGGCGTTGCTCGGGCGTCAGCTCGGTGTCCAGCAGCAGCGTGGTCATGCCGATGACACCGTTCATCGGCGTGCGGATCTCGTGCGACATGTTGGCCAGGAACTCGCCCTTGGCGACGCTGGCCTGCTCCGCGTGCACCGCCAGTTCGCGCGCGCGAAGC
>VGXH01000251.1 GCA_016873405.1 bacterium | reverse complement strand
GCGGCCGTGCTGCACCGGCACGTCCGTCAGCGTGAAGGTGGGGTTCAGGGCGTCCAGGAAGCCGTACTCGGCGTACAGGTGCTCGCCGTGGTCGTCGCGCATCGCCATCAAGGTGGGCACGACCAGCTCCGGCGCGAAGACGATGGAGCCGCCGGCCGCCGTCGGGGCCACCGTGCCGTCGTCGTTGACGTATTGGAACGAGGCGCCGCGCGCCCAGTAGGTCTCGAAGCGGCGCTCGCGGCCGTCGATGGTGAACGTGCCGCCCACCGGGCCGTCGCACGCGGTCAGGCCCCACAGGCGCGGGCCGTAGCCGGTCCAGCCGGCGGGGTTGCGCGCGGCGTAGGCGTGCTGGGCCAGCGTGGCGCGGCGCGAGTTCTCGAAGTAGTCGAGGCCCCGTTCGCGGACGAAGTCGTCGGCCAGGCCGCGGAAATCGATCCACACGTGCGAGTACTGGTGGCCGAACAGCGGCGCGAAGCCCAGGTGCTCCTGGCCCTCGAAGGTGTCCCAGCGGTAGCCGGCGCGGAATGCGTCCCAGGCGGCCGGATCGCAGGGGTGCGTGTCCGAGCCCAGGGCGATGATGTAGAGGATGGCCGCCTCGTTGTAGCCGCCCCAGTCGTAGGGCAGCTGGCCGTCCTCCGGCGACCAGCCGTGGCCGATCAGCGGCGGGCGCGGACTGGCCCAGGTCCAGTCGGCGGCGTGGTACAGCGTCTCGACCACCGCGCGCAGGCTGTCCTCGACGGCCGACGACCCGTCGAAGTACGTCTGGCAGAACAGCGCCCCGGCCAGGAGCAGCGCGGTGTCGACCGTCGACAGCTCGACATCGCGGAAGCGGCGCCCGGTCTCCAGGTCCACGAAATGGTAGTAGAAGCCGCGCCAGCCGGCGGCGCCGGCCGCGGTCGTGTCCTGCGGCGCGTCGCGCAGGAAGGCCAGCGTGGTCAACGCGCGGCGGGCGCCTTCCTCGCGGGTGATCCAGCCGCGCTCGACCCCGATCGGCCAGGCCGTCAGCCCGAATCCCGTCGCGGCGCTGCTGGCGAACGAGGGCGTCGGCGCGCGGTCCGGACACAGGCCGGTGCCCGGGTGGGTCAGGTCGGCGAAAAATTGGAAAGTCCGGTGTTGCAAATCGTCGATGAAAGCGGTTTCATCCGGGGACGCAGTAAAGGCCGGCGCGCCAGGGATGGCGGCGGCCCCCTGCCCGGACGCGGCCGAGCCGCGGCATCCGGCGGCGGCGAGGGCCAACGCGGCGATCACGAGCGCACAGGCGCGGCAGGGAAGGCCGGCGCCGAAGGTCCGGTGGCGATTCATGCGGGCGATTATGCCCGCGCCCCCCGGACGGCGCAACAGAAAACGGCCCGCGCCGAGGGAAGCAGCCCGCGCATGAACCCGCGCCGCCGGTTCTGGCTCCTGGTCCGCGTCGCGATCTACCTGGCGGTGATCGCCGGGCTGATCCTGTATCGCGGCGGCGTGCCCTGGCGGCGGTTCGTGTCCGCGCTCAAGGGCGCCGGGGAACCGCAGCCCGCGCTGACCATCGCCGGGCGCGACCTGGCCCCGCCCCTGCTGGAGCGGCTGGCCGTGGAATACCAGCGCGACTACCCCAAGCTCACCGTGGAACTGGCGCCGGGCGGCACCAACCAGGCTCTGGAGGCGTTGCTGGCGCGCGAGGCCGACGTGGCCTTTTCGTACCGCGCGTTGACCCCAGGTGAGCAGGCGCTGTTCCGCGAGGCCGACGGCGACACGGCCATCGTGGCGGCGGTGGCCGTGGGCGGGTTGGCGCTGCTGGAGACGGCCGCGCCGGGCGAGGTCCCGGGCGCGATCGCAACCACGCTGACGGTCGCCGAGCTGCGCGAGGCCCTGGCCGCGATCGCCCCGTCGGCGGGCGCGCGGGAACCGGATCCGGCCTTGGCGCCTTACTGCTCTCGGCTCTACGTTTGTGATCCGAACGAGGGCTCGTGGGACGCGCTCTTCGGGAGGTTGGAGTTGCCCGCGCCGGAGGCGCCGGCCGGCGGCGACCGGGCGCTGGCGTCCCCGCGGCTGGGCCAGGTCACGTTCCTGGCCGACCCGGCCGCGGTGATCGCCGCCGTGGCGGCCGCGCCCGGCGCCTGGGGCCTGGTCAGCACGCTGGATGCCGGCCTGGACGCCGCGACCGGCACGCGGTTCGTGGGGGTGGTGGCGGAGGCCGGACAGGAGGCGGTGGCCCCTGGCGCGGTCAGCCTGGCCACCGGCGTCTACCCCCTGCACCATTTCCTGTACGTGGCCTGCCGGGGCGCCGGCGGCTTCGAGGGCGGCAAGTTCGTCACGCACCTGTCCAGCGCGCGCGGCCTGCGCCAGGTCGAGCGCGCGGGCGTGGTCCCGGCCAAGCTGGTGGCCCGCACCATCCAGCTGAGCCGCGACCCGGTGGGCGCGGGCGGCGGGGGGAAATGACGATGGCCCGGCACGATTCACCTGAGCGGCGGATCAGAGACCTGACCGGTCATCGCCGGCTCCGCGCCGCCGCGCTGGCGGCGGCCTGCGCGCTCGCGCTGGTCTGCGCGGCGGCCCCGGCGCTCCGCGCCGCCGACACCCCCGTCTACACCCTCGACAACGACCCCATCCGTTTGGGCAACCGGCTGCTGGAGGCCGGCGACTGGACGCAGGCCGCCGAACGATTCGCCGCCGCGCGCGAAGCGGGCTACCGCCTGGACGAGGCCGGCTTCGGCCTGGGCGCCTGCGCGCTGCGGCAGGGCCGGTACGACGAGGCCGAGGGTCATTTCGGCGCGGCGCTGGCCGCGCGCGGCGGGGCCTGGCCCGCGGCGCAGGCGGAGCTGGGCCTGCTGGCGCTGCGCCGCGAGGACACCGACGCGGCCGAGGCGGCCTTCACGGCGGCGGCGGCGGCCGACCCCAGGTGCTGGCCCGCGCGTTACGGGCAGGCGCTGCTCGCGTTGCGCCAGGGCCGCTGGGAAGAGGCCCGCGACCTGGCCGAGACGGCGAAGAAGGCCAAGGGCGTGCTGGCCGGCGAGGACCGCTACCACCACGCGCGCGCGCTGGTGTTCCTGGCCAACGGCGCCCTGGCGCAGGCCGAGGTCGAGGCGCTGCAGGCGCAGACGCTGGACCCGATGGACGCGCGCTACGCGGCGCTGGTCGCGCGCGTGCACCAGGAGCAGGGTCACGACGAGCTGGCCATCGCCGCCTGGGAGCAGCTCCTGGCGCAGGACGGCCCGCCGCCCGCGGCCTCGACGCTGCACGAGCTGGGTCGCCTCTACGCGAAGGTGGGCCGGGCCAACGACGCGCGCGCGCGGTTCGAGCAGGCCTGCGCCGCGGATTCCAGCTACACCCCCGCGCTGCGCGACCTGGCCGAGCTGTACCGCCGCGCGAAGCGGCCCGAGCAGGCCGCGCGCACCTGGCTGCGCCACGCGCAGGTGGCGCCCGCCGACGTCGAGGGCCAGCTGGGCCTGGCCGCGGCCATGCGCGAGCTGGGCCGCTTCGACGAGGCCGCCGCCGCCGCCGGCCGCGCGCTGGAACTGGACCCGGCCGGCGAGCCCGCGCAGCTGGCGTTCCTGCAGGCCGGCCTGCGCGCCCGCGACCCGGAGCTGCGCGCGCGCGCCGGCGCCCTGGCCGAGGCGAACGCCGCCCCCCCCGCCGGCTGGACGCTAGACGATCAGCTGGCCCTGGCCGAGTGGCAGCAGGCGCAGCAGCGCCCGGAGGCCGCGCTGGTGACGCTGCAGGCGGCCGCGCGCCTGGATTCGACGGCCTCGGGCGTGCCGTTCCAGATGGGCCTGCTCGAGCTGCGCGCCGGCCGCACCAGGGAGGCGGCCGCGCACTTCGAGCGCGCCCTGGCGCTGGACCCGCAGTCGGGCGCCGCGCGGCTGAATCTGGGCATCGCGCGCTTCCAGGGCGGCGAGGCGCGCGCGGCCATCGCCGACTTCCGCCTGGCCGTGGCCGGCGACGACTCGAACGCCACGGCGCGCCTGCTGCTGGCGCAGGCGCTGGCCGGCGTCGACTCGCTGGCGGCGGCCGAGAAGCAATACAGGCAGGTGCTGGCGCTGGAGGCGGGCAACGCGAGGGCCCAGCGCGGGCTCGGCTTCTGCCGGCTGCGCGCCGGCGACTACGGCGCCGCCGCCGCCGCCTACGAGCAGTCCACGCAGGGCGAGCCCGG
>VGXH01000250.1 GCA_016873405.1 bacterium | reverse complement strand
CCCCCGTGTCGGGCAGGCGGTCCGGCCGCCAGGCGTGGACCTGGCGCGAGACGATGGCGCCGGCAGGATCGCGGCGCGTGATCTGCGCCAGGTCGCCGGCCGCAGTGTACTCGTAGGTGAAGCTCCAGGAGAGCGTGCCGTCGGCGCCGAACACGTCCTTGGTGTGGCGGCGGCCGTCCTGCCAGGTCTGGGTGGTGCGCACGCCTTCGCGCTGTTCGGCGGCGACCAGGCGGCCCAGGGCGCTGCCCGGCTCGTAGCGATAGACGATGGTGTAGAGCGTGACGCCGGCGCTGTCGGTCTTGGTGACGCGGATAGCGTCGCCGCCGTGGTCGGGCTCGTAGCGCAGGAACTCGCGCGCGCCCGTCTCGAGGTCCTCGCTGGTGATCAGCGTGACGCAGCCCTGCGCGTCGTAGGCGAAGGTGTTGCGCTCGGACAGCTTGCCCTCGCGCCAGGTCTCCTCGTCCAGCCAGTTACCGCTGTCGTCGTAACGGCTCACCGAGCGCTGGGCCTGCGCCGGGTCCACCACCACCTGCTCGAGATGATGGCCGGCGCGGTCGAAGGTGTTGGTCAGGAAGAGCGCCTCGGCGTCGCCGTCCTGGCCGGGTCGCGTCACGAACAACTGCTGCGTCTGCACGCGGCAAGCGGCGTGGAGCGCGCAGCGGTCGGCCTGCTCCTGGCGCTCGGCGACGGTCTTGGGGGGCTCGTCGTGGGCCAGGGCCAGGGCGGGCGCAAGGGACAGGACGAAGAGCGCGGCGGCGAGCAGGCGGGCACGGGGCGTCATGGTTCGTTCCTTTCCGGCGGGCAGAGGCGCCGGGCGAACGTTCGGCGGCGGGAGCGCCGACGTCAAGCCAAAGGCCCCCCGCAACTCCACGGGAGGCCTTTGAATCTCTCAGCTCGTCCTGCGTCCAGGCTTACGAGTGCGGGCTCTTACGATACTTCAGGGGAGACATCCCGCACCGGTCCTTGAACGTGCGCGAAAAGTGCGCCAGGCTGTGGAAGCCGCAGCGCTTGCTGATCGCGTCGACCGAAAGGTCGAAGCGGCGCAGCAGGCTCTTCGCGTTCTCGACGCGCACCTGGATCAAGTAGTCGCTGAAACTCATCCCCACTTCCTGCCGGAACAGGTTCGAGAAATAACCGGGAGACAGGTTGACCATCTCGGCCATCTTGTCGCGGTTGATGTTCTCGTGGAAATGCGCCAGCACGTAGCGGCACGCGTACTCGGCCCGATAATCCTGCAGCGTGTGCGAAGCATGGATGACGTTACCCTGCTCGTCGATCATGGTGATGTCGGGCAGGTTCTCGCTGAACAGGTCCTCGTCGCCGGGAATCGCGTGCGGCCCGGTGTCCAGGCCCTGGGGCGCCGTCTTCTCGGCGTGCGGATGGGCGCTGCCGGGCAGGCCCTGATTCGCGCCACCGAGATACTGCGTCACCATGCGCGCAGCCTTGACCACATTCGTCTTCTTCGTGACCAGCGCCGGCGTTCCGGACTGCGTGATCTGTCCGACCAGAGCGGCCCGCAGCGCATCGGGCGTCTCGCCGGCATACACGAAGTTCAGCGACGCCGCGGCCTGGGTCTCCGTCGACTCGCCCTCCTGCATGCGGTGCATCAGGATCTGCGAGCCGAACAGCGCCAGGCACAGCTCGGTCGTGTTGCTCTCGGCCCGCGGACAATAGAACAGGATCCGCTGGCTCTCCTCCCGGCCCTGGAACTGTTGCTTCGGATAAGTCGGAAACTCGATCACGAAACAGGTCCACGGTTCTTTGAGAGGTTCGTACCTTTCTTCCACAATGAAACCCCCAAGCGAGCACATCCTTGGGCAGCGCAAAGGTGTACTGAACGACAAAATTTCGTGCCGGACGTTATTTAGAATACGGCTCGAAGTAGGGATTTGTCCATGAAAAAAACCAAATGATAGCTTTTTATTTCCCCCGATAGTACGAATCTGGGACCGAAATCTCGGCAAATTTTGTCTGGTAACGGTATCCAAGCGTCAAGAACACACTGGATTCTGCGATAATGGGTTAAAAAATGGCGAAGAAATGGGCAAAACTGGCTGAATCCCTGTCAGTGCAGAACTTACGCGCGATGCTCGCCCGCTCAGCGCCTCTCCTCGAACTGGTGTTCGAGTTCCGGCGTCACCCGGTGCATCAGCTTCCAGACCACCCAGTGCAGCCAGGCGAAGCTGACGGCCGTGACCAGGAGCAGGATCGCGAAGGTCGTCTGGGGCACACCGGTGAAGCGGTACGCGTAGGCAAACAGGAGCGGCAGGAAGAAGCCGCCGAGCGCGCCCAGCAGCCCGACCAGGCCGCCGACCGCGCCCACGTCGCGCGGGAAGTATTCCGGGATGAATTTGTAGACCGCCGCCTTGCCGATGCCCATGCCGCAGCCGACCACGAACAACAGCGCCGTGAACAGGCCCGGGCCCATCGTGAAGTGCATGATCTCGCGCTGGCCGTCCGGATCGATCCGCGCGGGCACGTTGACGACGATGTGGCCGTTCGGCGCCGACAGCACGATGAGCGCCAGAGTCATGCTGCCGAAGACCCAGTACATGATGCGCCGCGCGCCGAAGCGGTCGGCGAGCCAGCCGCCCAGGGGGCGCAGCAGGCTGGCGGGGAAGATGAACAACGCCGTCAGCAGCGCCGCCTTCGGCAAGGGCAGGCCGAAGACGTCCACGTAGTACTTCGGCAGCCAGACCGACAGCGCCACGTAGGCGCCGAAAACCACCACGTAGTACAGGCTGAAACGCCAGACGCGCATCTGCCGCAGTGGTCGCAGCAGTTCACCGAGCGGTCGGCCGGCGCCGGGCTTGTGGTCCTGCCGCGGACAGCCGAACCAAAGCGCCGCCGCCATGGCCAGGCACAGCACCCCGTACAGGAAGGGCACGAATCGCCAGCCGCCGGGCACAACGCCGCCCGCGAGGCCCGCCGCCGGCACCAGCGCGATCAGCGCCGGTCCGATGAACTTCGTGACCGAGGCGCCCACGTTGCCGGCGCCGAAGACGCCGAGCGCGAACCCTTGTTGCTCGCGCGGGAACCAGGCCGAGTTCCAGGCGATGCCGACCGAAAAGGCGTTGCCCGCCATGCCGACCAGGAATGCGTATACCATCAACTGATCGAACGACCGCGCCTGGCTGACCAGGAACGCGGGAATCGCCGTCAGCGCCACCAGCACGGTCAGCACCTTGCGCCCGCCGAACCGGTCCGTCCACAGTCCGAAGGTCAGGCGCCAGATGGAGCCGTTGAGGATGGCGATGGCGGTCAACCAGCCGAACTGCACCTCGGTCAGCCCGAACTCCTTGCGGATCGGGATGCCCAGGACGCCGAACATCAGCCAGACGGCGAACATCAGTGTGAAAGCGACAGTCGAGAGAGCCAGGATCGTCTTGCGTTCCCCGACCGTGCCGTGGCCATGCATCCGCGTCTCCTCTTCCGCCCGCCTCAGCTGGGCTTCTCGGCGCCCTTGCGCGTATAGAACCACCAGTTGATGGCCGTGGCAGCGGCGCAATAGACGGCCAGGCCCATGAAGAACGGCTGCGCCGTGCCGCTGCTGGAGCGCGCCCAGCCGATCAGCGTCGAGAACAGGAACGGCCCGTAGGCAGCGATCGCCGCCGTGAAGCCGATGACGCCCGCCGCTTGGCGCGGCGAATGGGCGAAGATCACCGGGTACTGGCGGAAGGTGGCCGCGTTGCCCATGCCCGTGCAGAAGAACATGCCCAGCATGACCCAGACGAAGGCCGGGAACTGGTCCAGCGAAGTGGGCGCCAGGAGCCCGCCCACCGCCAGGAACACCGAGCCGGCGATCAGGCCCAGGCCGCACAGGTGCGTGAAGACGGCGCCGCCCCAGCGGTCGGTCAGCGGGCCGAACGCGATGCGCGTCAGCGAGCCGACCAGCGGGCCCAGCCAGGCGTACTTCAGCGGATCGGGGGCGTCCGGGAACTGACCGTACACGGTCTTGATCAGGAGCGGAAAGACCGCCGCCAGGCCGCTGAAGCTGCCGAAGGTCATGACGTAGGTGATGGTGCAGAACGCCGTGTGCCGGTTGCGGAAGATGTCCAACTGCTCGCGGAACGACGCCTTCACCGGCACGCTGCGCAGCATGATCCAGGCCAGCACGCCGATGACCACCA
>VGXH01000249.1 GCA_016873405.1 bacterium | reverse complement strand
CCCCCTGCAACCGCGGCTGCTTGCCCCCGCCCCAGGCGCCGGCCGCCCAGCGCCGGGTCACCAGGCGCGGGCAGGCGCTTTCCCAGTAGATCGTGTTGATGAGCGCGTCCAGATGCGGCAGGTGCCGTTCGAAGACCCCGCGGTAGTTCCCGGGCCGTTCCCGGAAGTCCTGCAGCACGAACTGGGCGTCGGCCGAGCGGGGTTCGACCGTGTGCTCCTCGCGGAAGTTGACCAGCAGCAGCGGCCCCATCCGGCTCGCCGGCGCGTCCGCCGCGCCCGGCAGATCCGCCACCGCCACCTGGCGCGCGGGCAGGCACTCGAGCATCTCGCGGCAGCCCGCCGCCGCGTTGCCGTAGCCGGCCAGGCCGATCACCAGCGGCGCCTCGTCGCCGGCGGCCCTGGCCAGTTCCGCCCCGACCTCGCGCAAGTGCGCCTTCATCGCGCCCAGTTCGCCGTACTGGTGGGCCGGCCGCAGTCCGGCCAGCGCGGTGATCCGCCCCTGCGCGGCCAGGCGCTGCCCCAACGCGGCCAGCGTCGCGACCAGGCCGGCGTAGCCGGCGTGGAGGCTGAAGAAGATCAAGCGGCGGTTCTGCTCGTCGACGATGCGCTCGTAATCGATCAGCGTGGCCCCGAGGTCCAGGATCCGCTGCAGCACCGGCAGGTTGTGCTTCTGGCCCTTGACCGTGTGCGAGAAGAAGAGGTAGGTCGTGCGTTCGCGCAGCAGCGCGGGCGGGATCTCCTTGACCGCGACGACGATCTGCGCGCCCGAGAGATCCTCGGCCACGGTCGCGCCCGCCGCCGCGAATTCCTCGTCCCCGAAGACGCGGATGGGCGACGGCTGCACGGTGAACGACAGGCGGTGCGCCGCGCGCAGCGCCGCGATGTCGCCGGGCGCCAGCGGCACGCGCCGCTCCCACTTGTTCTTGTCCTCGCGACGAATGCCGATGGTCACGCCCACGCTGTCACCGCTTGGCTGGAGCCTGCCGCCGGGCGCCTTCCGGGGAAGGGGCAGGACGGGCCGGTTGCCGGCTCGAAAGGGCTGAGCCGTCCTCCGACGCGCGGGCAAAGCTAGGGAGCGACGCCGGGCCAGTCAAGGCACGGGCCGCTGCGGGAAGTCCCTTCGCGACAGGAATTTCGCCGTCCGCAATCAGGGCGTGACAGCCGGACCCGTCGCGGCTAGACTTCCGCCGGCGCCGGCGCCGCCCGCAGGTTCGAACTGGCGCGGTCGCCGGCGGAATCCGGCCACCGGGAAGGAGTCGCGATGCCCGCCACCGCACAGGTCCAACTGCTCAAGCAGTCGCTGCAGTTCTTCAGTCGCACGTGCCGCGTATTCAAGGACGAGGACGCCCGCTACGCGCCTGTGCCGGGACAACTCACCGTTGCCCAGCACGTGGCCCATGTCGCCCAGACCGTCGACTGGTTCGTCGAGGGCGCGTTCCGGCCGTCGGGCTTCGACCTGGACTTCGCGGCCCATCACGCCGCCGTGCGTCGCGTCGAGTCGCTCCCGGAAGCGTACACCTGGCTGGCGCGCTCCGTCGATGCCGCCGCCTCCGCGCTGGGCTCCCGCAACGAGGCCGAACTGACGGCCCCGATCGCCGACGGCCCGATCCTGGGCGGCGAACCGCGCGTGGCGATCATCGGCGCCATCTGCGAGCACATGGCGCACCACCGCGGCGCGCTGTCGGTCTATGCGCGCCTGCTCGGTTACGCGCCGCCCATGCCCTACGGCGAGTGAGCGACGCCGTCCCGCCGGCCGGTGACGAGCAGGCCCCCGATCCGGCGGACCGGGGGCCTGCTTCGCCCCGGAGACGGCTCCGCCGCGCCTACCGCGCCGCCCTCATCGCCACCGCATAGGCGAGCGGGAGCACGATGCCCAGGCCCATCAGCACGCCGCCGCGACCGGCCAGCCCCTTGCGCCCGCGCACGAGCAGCGGGCCGGTCAGGGCCAGCACGACAAGCAGGCCTGCGTAGACGTCGGCGACGACCGTCCACGGCCCCTTGCCGTTGTTCAGGTGCATGAAGTTCAGGTCGAACAGCACGGGCCGCGGGCGAAAGCCCGTCCGCGCGCCCTCGCCCGTCACGAGGTCGACCTCGTAGCCGCCGCCTTCCAGGAAGACCTGCAGCACCTCGGGCGAGGCGCGCCACGTGGTCTTGATCTGCGCGCGCTCGAGCCCCAGCCGCTCCAGCACCAGCGGCTCCACCTCGGCGGTGGGACCGGCGCCCGTCGGCTCGATCCGCACGGGCTCGGACACGCGCGCGTAGTTGGCATCCCAGTGGTGGGCGTGGTTGACCGCGATGCCGCTGACGGCATAGACGATCGTCAGGCCCACCACCAGGAAGCCGATCTCCCGATGCAGGGTCCAGCAGACCTTGCGGAAGTCGCGCATGCGGCGGTCAGTTCTTCGTCGCGACGGCGCCGGTGCCCGAGAGCTGGTACAGCGTCTTGCACGAGGTCACCGAGTTCGGGTCGAACTTCTCGCCCTTCTTCTTGGCTTCGCTCTCGCAGACCTTCTTCGTCGCTTCCATGTCCAGCTTGTTCGCGGTCCAGACGCCCTCGGCCAGAACCATGTCGCCCAGCATCTCGGGCAGGAAGACGATTTCGCCGTCCTTGACCTTCACGCGGACGGTCTGGCCCTCGACGTCCGAAGCCAGGTTGACCCAGCAGCCGCGGTGCTCGCAGACGCCGACGGCCTTGCCCTGCACGCGGATCGTCTTGCCGACCCAGGCGTCCGGGTTGGCCATCAGGTCGCTGATCTTCACGGTGTCGGCGCTCGCCACGCCCTTGCCGTAGGTCTTGCTCTCGCCGGCCAGCGCGGTGCCCGCGGCCAGGAGGGCCGCCAGCGTCGCGATCACGACCATCTTGCGCATGATTCGTCGCCTTTCGGGAACTGGTGGTGGAACAGGGTCCGCTCCCCCGCGGACCGCCGGCCAAGGATGCGCCGCCGGTGCGGAGGAATCAAGAGGCTCCTGCGCCGCTTCCCGGACCGAGCGCGAAGCGCAGCCCGGCCGCGATCCCGTTGCGCCAGCTCACCCAGTTGTGCCCGGCCGCGCGCTCGACCAGGGTGACCCGGTGGCCACCCAGGCGCAGCACCTCCGCCAGGCGCCGGTTGCTCGGCAGCAGCCACTCGAGCGCGCCGCATTCGAGGTGGAAGGCGAGGTGTTGTTGTGGACTCTTGACCACAAGATCAGCGAACGTCTCCCGGCCATGGAACGGGTCCCCCGGCGTCGTGTCCGGCGAGAACAGGAAGGCCCCGGACTGGGCGACCACGGCCCGGAAGCGCCCCGGGGCTTCCCAGGCCAGTTGGGCGCTGAGCAGGCCGCCCAGGCTGGCGCCCCACGCCACCAGGGGCCCGGCGATCGCCACGCGCCCAGCCACCGCGGGCAGGGCTTCCTCCAGGAGGAAGCGCCGGTACGTGGGGTTGAAGAAGTACTCAGGCGTGCGCTCGACCGGCGGGACGAACACCAGATGCGCGGGCGCCACCTCACCGCGCCCGAGCAGACGGTCGAGCACCTGCGGCACCCGACCCCAGCCCTGATACGCCTTGCCGTCCTGGAAGAGGATGGCCGGCAGGGGGCGGTCGCCGCAGCCGGCCGGCGTGTAGACCAGCACGTGGCGCCGCCGGCCCGGGGTCGGCGAGGCCACCTCCAGCCGCAGGGTCCGGCCGGCCGGGGCCACGCCCGCCCCGGCCTGCGCGTCGGGGTCCGCCCGGTAGGCGGGTCCGGTCAGGTGGCAGGCATACGGCCACCACGGGTTCAGCCGCGGGTGCGGGTTGGCCGGGTCCTCGCAGCGCCGGCCGTCCCGGTCCAGCCAGGCGTACTCGAAGTAGGCGTCGTCCGGCAGCTCGAACGGCTCCAGGCGGTCCACGGGCACCGGCGCGCGCTGCCAGTCGGTCAGGTCGCTCAGCAGGTGCGTGGCCCAGGGGGGCGCGGCCAGGTCGACGCGCATCGCCGTCCGCGCTAGTCCTGCGGCCCGGACAGCCGCGCCTTCTTGGCCGCCGCCTTGCGGTCGTTCTCGTCCAGCAGCGCCTTGCGCAGGCGGATGGACTTGGGCGTCACCTCGACGTGCTCGTCGTGGTTGAGGTACTCCAGCGCCTCCTCCAGGCTCATCTTCAGCGCCGGGGCGATCTTCATCTTCCGGTCCC
>VGXH01000248.1 GCA_016873405.1 bacterium | reverse complement strand
CCTGCTGGTCGTCGAATCCGCCCCCGCGAGGCCTGCCGGCGGCGCCGCTGGGCTTCGACGGCGTCCGCAGGCCGGTGCCCGACCTGCCGCCCGGTGCGTTGCTGTCGCTGCCGGCACTCCACACGGAATACGACGAGGATGTGACCGAAGCCCGGTGGCTGCCGTGGGCGCCGTGATCGTCTCAAGCGCCGCCAAAAAAGCGAGGGGTCCCGCTGGAACCCCTCGCCGAGTTGGCTGAATCCGTCAGGCCGCGCGGCAGTCCGGTCGCTCAACCGCAGCCGCTGCACCCGCCCGAACTGCAGTCCTTGCCCGCGGCGCCCAGCTTGAGCATGTAGCCGCGGCGGTAGTTCTCGTCGATGTAGTCGATGGTCAGGCCACCGCTCTGCTGCAGGATGTCCGAGGTCTGGGCATCCATCATGAACTTCACGCCATCCGAATCGACGACCGCGTCGTCACCCTTAGGCTCGTCCAGAGCCATGCCGATGCTGGGGCCGCCTCAGCCGAAGCCCTGCACGAACAGGCGCACGCCCTTGCCGGCGTGCTCGGACCAGTCGAACGCGCCGAAAGCCTGGCGCGCGCTGTCCGAGATGTTGAGAAGTGCGTCCACGCTCACGACGTGTCCTTTCGGGAATGCAGTGCCGCCGACCCTGACGATGCGAACCGGACCAATATGTTCGCCGGGTCCCGTTTTCGCCAACCGCGGCATCGGCGGCGGCGGGGCGGGCTTGAGCAGCCAGCGGGGCCGGCGCCCCGGTCAGGGCTTCGCCGCGCCGTCCTGCCGGCGGTAGACCAGGGTCAGCGCCCGGTCGCCGTCTGCGCCTGGATGGTGCCGGATCTCCTTGACCGTCAAGGTGTTCGGGTCGGGGCCGAGCAGCAGCCGGCGCGTGCGCCGGACACGCCCCGCCTCGTCCCGCTCGGTCAGGACCAGCGAGGCGCCTTCCCAGGCCGCGGCCGCGCGGACCGTCCCGCGGGGCGTGAAGACCTCGACCGGTTCGCTGCCGATGCGCAGGGTGCGCGAGACCTGCATGCCGTCGGTCAGGTCGAACTCGTCGCCGGCGTGGAAGATCTCCAGGCGGCCGAACTCGCGGGCCGCCCGGCGCCCCGCGGCCTCGCCGATCTCGCGCGCGGCGGACTCCCCGCCGTCGAAGCCCTCGCCGGGCATCCTCCCGCTGCCCGGGTTGACGGCCGGACCGCGGCCCGGGCCGCCGCCGGGCCCGCCGCCGCCGCGGCCGCGGCCGGCAGCGGGGCTCCGCGCCGCCGGGTCGTCGCTCGCCTTGGCATCCAGTTGCCACCGGCCCGAGAAGTCCGGTCGCGCGGCCGCCGCCACGGGCGGCGCGGGTGCAGGGGCGGGCGCCAGCGCGGTCGCGGCGGTCTCCGGCGCCGCCGGCGCCGGTTCTGCAGCGGGCGGCGCGGCGGCGGCGACACGGGACGCGCCCAGCGCCAAGGACAGCCCCAAGGCCAGCCCCAAGGCCAGCCCGAATGCCAGCCCGAATGCCAGCGCCAGGCCGGCGCCGGCCGTCGGGATGCGGTACGGGTGCGGCATCGGAACCTCCGCCCGTCGCGCGGGACGGGACTGCGCGGGGATGCTATCATGCGCGCCGGCGCGCGGGAAACCTGACGCACAGGATATCCGAACGCGCGCGCGTCACCCTGCCAGCGGGAGCACCCCTACGATGAGCGCCGCCACCGCCGACCGCCACTTCGGCCCGGACCTGTTCCGTTTCCTGCGCGACCTGGCCGCCCACAACGATCGCGCCTGGTTCGAGGCCAACAAGGCGCGCTTCGAGGCCGACGCGCGCGGCCCCGCGCTGCGCTTCATCACCGACTTCGGCCCGCACTTGGTGCGGATCAGTCCGCACTTCCGCGCCGACCCGCGCCCGCAGGGCGGCTCGCTGTTCCGCCTGCACCGCGACATCCGGTTCGCGAAAGACAAATCGCCCTACAAGACGCATCTTGGGCTGCACTTCCGCCACGAGAAGGGGAAGGACGCGCACACGCCGGGCTTCTACCTGCACCTGGAGCCGGGCGCCTGCTTCGTGGGCCTGGGCCTGTGGCATCCCGACGCGCCCACGCTGGCGCGCCTTCGCGAGGCGGTGGTGGCCGACCCGGCCGCGTGGCGGAAGGCCGTCGGCGGGCGACGCTTTACGGCGGCGTTCACGGTGGAGGGCGAGATGCTTGCGCGCGTGCCGCGCGGCTACGACAAGGACCACCCGTTGGCCGACGTGCTGCGCCTGAAGGACTACACGGCGATGGCGTCGCTCACGGCAGCCGACATCACCGCGCCGGGCTTCCTGCCGCGGTTCGCGAAGCTGTGCGCGGACGGAACGCCGTTCATGGCGTGGCAGTGCCGGGCGCTGGGGCTGGAATTCTAAGCGCCCCGCACGCGAAAACCTCCCCGCCGGCCGGAGCCGGCGAGGAGGCTTTGCGCTAAGGAGTCCGGCGTAAGCCGAACGTCATCGAACCTGCAGCTACTTGACCAGCTGCATCTGGCGGACCTGCATGACTTCCTTGCCGATGCGCAGGCGGGCGAAGTAGGAACCGCTCGCCACGCCCTTGCCGGCGTCATCGGCGCCGTCCCAGACCAGGCTGTACTCGTTGGCGTCGAGGCGGTCCTGGATCAGGGTGCGCACCTTCTCGCCGCGGATGTTGTAGACGTTCAGCTGGACCTTTTCACCCTTGTTCACGACGAAGCTGATCTTCGTCGACGGGTTGAACGGGTTCGGGTGGATCGAGCGGAAGCCGCCCGCCTTCTCGATGGTCGGCACGTTGCCGTCGACCGCCGACAGGCCGGTCAACGTCACGTACGTGTCGTCGATCGGGCGGATCTTGAACTCACCGAACGAGTAGTCCATGTAGCCGGTGATCGTCACGACGTCGCCAATCGTCGGGACGTACGCCAGGGCGGAGTAGGTGTCGACCATGAGGGTGTCGGTCCGCACGCCACTGGACGAGATCAGCCATTCCTTGTACTGGGCCAGGCCCGCGGTGTCGACGACGGCCGAGTTCCAGGTCTGCACCCACACGCTCTCCCAGGCCTCGCCCGAGGCGCCGTCCCCGTCGGAGATGGGGCGGTCGTCCTCGAGGACGTTCGTGCGGACGCGCGCGGCGGGCGGCAGCGCCTGCCCGAAGCCGACCAGGCGGATGGCCTCGGGGGTGTGCGGGATCATCTCGGTCAGGCCGTTGAACTCCTCGCCATGGCCGCCGATCTCGACCAGGTCGCCCTGGAAGTACTCGTAGAGGCCGTTGCTCTCGTACACCAGCACGCCGCCGAAGGCGGTGCTCTTGGTGGCCGGGTTCTTCAACGGCTCCTGCACGATCAGCTTGCTGGCCGCGCCCACCTGCAGCACGCCGGCGGCGGTGACCACGCCCTTGATGTTCAAGAGCTTGTTGTTGTATGGGCTCGCCTGCGAGGCGCTGTCCGGGTGCACCGTCTGCATCGCGTAGATCGACGTGAAGCCGACCGCCAGCGACAGGAAGCCGGTCGGCGCGTTGCCCGGGTACGTGGCCGGCTGAGCGGCCGTGTCGGTCGCGCGCACGTAGAAGTCCACCTGGACCTGCGCGTGCGGCGCCGGGATCGTGCCCGCGTACGTGGCGCCGCCGGTGTTGCTCATGGCCACCGTCTGCCAGGCGCCCGGCGTGACGCCGTCGCTGTCCCGGTAGTACAGCGTGGCCGAGGCGACGCCGATGTTGTCGGTGATCGTGGCCGACACCGTGACCGGCGTGGCGGCCAGCGGCGCCCAGTTGTTGCAGTTGACGTCGGTGATCACCGGCAGGGTGTCGCCCAGCGGGTTCTCCACCAGCAGCGACTGCAGCACGGGCTTCAGCTGGATCGCGCCGTTGAACACCGTGATCGGAGCCGTCACCTGGTAGGTGTCGCCGATGTCGACGGCGCTGATATCGATGCCCGTGGTGCCATCGACAAACACCATGATGGTGTCGCCGGCGCTGGTCATGCGAAAGTTCTTGTTGAACCCCGACGTGCTCTTTGAAGTCACCACGCCGATCGAGCGGCCGAAGGTGCCGACGTTTTCGTAGTCGGACTTGATCTGCGTGATCGTCATGTCCACCGGCACCGGCACATGGCCGCTGCTGAGGACCGAGAAGGTGATCGATCCACTCAGTTGGATCTCGCCGCTGAAAGTGCCGACCGTGCCGGTCACCGGGG
>VGXH01000247.1 GCA_016873405.1 bacterium | reverse complement strand
CCCCCTTCTCGACCGTGGCCCGCGTCGGGTCGCCCATGACGCCCGTGGGCGAGATGCGCGCCGTGTGGGCCTGCCAGTCGACCGCGCGCTGGTTGGAGAAGTCGAGAAAGCGGCTCGAGAACCGGGGCACGGCCGCCTGCAGCCGGTCCGTCCGCACCAGGCCCGGCCGCAGCGCCAGGCTGGTGCTGGTCTCGATCTCGCCCGCGTGCACGTCGTTGACCGTGTCGGCCAGCGCGGCGATGTCGATGTCGGACGTCTCGCCCGACTCCACGCAGGTGAAGATGTGCGCGTCGCGGTTGATCATCTGCGCCGCGAACGCCAGCGCCGGCCCGTTGCCACCGTGGCCGTTGATCATCACCAGCTTCTGCGCGCCGCAGCGGGCGACGCTCATGCCCACATCGTAGACCAGCTGCGCCATCGTCTCGTTGCGCAGCGAGATGGTGCCCGGGAAGTCCTCGTGGTGGTAGGAGACGCCGAACGGCAGCAGCGGCAGCACCAGCGGCTTGGGGTCCGAGCAGCGCGCGGCGACCTCGCGCGCCAACCATTCGGCGTCGTGGGCGTCGACGTCCAGCGGCAGGTGCGGCCCGTGCTGCTCGATGGCGCCGACCGGCAGCAGCACGACGTCCACCTCGCGGAAGCGGCGCTCGGCCTCCGGCCAGGTCAGCTCGCCCAGCAGCCAGCGGCGGCCGCGGCCGTCGCCGCCGTCGCCGCCGTCGCCGCCCCCGGCAGAGGTCGGAGGCTCGAACGCGGACGGGCTGGCGAACTCCGGCACGGCGAAGGGATCGCACGGCACCCACAGCCGCCCGTGCCGGCGCACGGCCCCGCGCGCGTGTTCGAGGCACAGGCGCAGCACGGGGCCGCGCAGGTCGCGCGGCATCGTCGTCAGCGGGGCGCGCTCGCGGTCGATGCGCAACTGCAGCACCTCGGGGTGCCAGCGCGCGCGGCCCTCGCGGGGAAGCAGTCCCCGCTCCTGCAGCAGCGCCGCCGTGTGCTCCGCGCAGGCGCTCTCCTGGTGCACGCCCTCGCTGGCGAACCGCGTCAGGGCCGGGCCCACCTGCGCCTGCTCGTAGCCGCAGGCGGCGGGGTCGGCCCCCAGGGCCGAGAGCATCGCCACGATGCGCCGGCACTTCTCGCAGCGCCCGCACGGCAGCACGCGACCGGCGGCCGGTTCCTTGTGGGCGGCGTGGCAGGAGACCTGGTGGCGCAGCAGGTCCGGGTAGCGCTCGCAGAGGATCCGCTCGATGAGCAGCTCGGACAGGTGCCTCAGCACCGAGAACTGGTGCACGCGCCAACCCTTGCGCTGGAAGAAGCGGCTCAGCGCCTGGTCGAACCAGCGGCTCTGGTCGTAGAGCCCGTCGTAGTGCGGGATGCCCTGGTGGCGGGCGCGGACGCTGGTGTCGTACTCGTCGCCGATGACCAGTCGGCTCACGCCGCGCTTGCGCAGGATCGGCAGCGCCCCGAACAGGAACACCGCCACGGTCCACAGGCGCTCCGGGTAGATATCGGCGCGGACATCGGCGAAATCGGGACGAACGAAGGGCATCTGCCGCAGGGCCCAGGCGTAGACCCTGTCGCAGTTGGTCCAGACGCGGGCCGTGTCCGGCACGTGGTCCTTGAAGTGGCGGTAGGCGTTCAGCGCGGTGAACCAGTGCCGCCCCGATTCGTTGACGAAGACCGGGTGCACCGGCACGCCGCATTCGGCCAGCAGGCCGTAGCTCAGCAGGCTGTCCTTGCCGCCGCTCGAGAGCACGGCGCAGGCCTGCGGCTGGCGATCCCAGGCCGGAGACGGCGCCGGCGCTTCGGGCTCGGCGTCGGCGAAGATGAGCCGGGCCTGCAGGAAATCGCCGCGGCGGTCCGCCGCCAGCTGCGCCGCCGGCCCGATCAGGAACGGGTTCGGCTGGAGGAACTTCTTGACGTAGATCTCGCGGGCGGTGTTCGCGGCCATCTCGGCCAGGAAGCGCCGGTCGCGCTCGTCGAACCGTCCGTGGAAGACGATCTCCGGCGTGAACAGCCCGTAGTTGAGCGCCACCTGCGCGGTGATCAGGGCGGCCAGGTTCGCGGCCGCCGGATCGTCCGGCGCGAAGACGTCCTCTTCGTAGGAGTAGACCAGCTCCGTGGTCTCGCGGTGATCGCCGCGCACGATGGTATAGGGCGTCGTCAGGCGCCGCGGCTCCAGGCGCGGCGGCCCCACCTCCAGCCGGTCCCAGACCAGCAGGGGCGCCAGCGAACCGGCTTGGGCGCGACCCGCCATCGCGCTACCCCTTCCCGACGCCGGCGACGCCGGCGGCGTCGGCGGCGCCGGCGCGACGCTCGTCGGCCGCCCGCAGCCACGGCGCCAGCGCGTCGCGCAGTCCCGCCGCGCCGTCGCGCAGCGCGTCGAAGGCCGGCAGGCCGGTTTCGGCCGTGATCCGCGCGCAGGCGGCGTCGATGGCGCCCGGCGGCAGGTCCTCGTGGTTGACCGCGACGGCGGCCACCGGACGGCCGGAGACCAGCTCGACGGCCTTGACCTGCGTCGGCAGGTCGTGCAGCGCGTGGCCCGGGAAGCCGTCGTACTCGCGCCGCGCCGGCGCGTGCTGCATGACGACCACGTCGGGCCTGCCGGCCGCCAGCAGTTCGAAGCCGCCGGGATAGGCCGGGTTCAGCAGGCTGCCCTGCCCCTCCAGGACGATGACGTCGGGCCGCCCGTCCTCCCAGCACGACCACACCGCGTGCTCGATCTCGCCGCTGACGAAGTCATTGATCAGCGAATCCAGGACCAGCGAGTGCTTCGCTCCCTGCAGCCACGCCGTCTGCCCGGTGCCCACCAGCTCCGCGCGCCGGCCCGCCTGGCGGAAGGCGTCGACCAGCAGCCAGGCGGTGGTCCGCTTGCCGACGGCCGAGTCGGTGCCCAGCACCGCCACCTTCAGCGCCTGCACCCGCGCGATGCGCCCGTCGAAGAAGTGCAGTTCGGATCGCGGGGGCGTGCGCCGCACGTCGCGGATGCGCGCGCCCGAGCGCGCGGCCAGGTCCGCCAGCTCCGGGTCGTCGCCCAGGAAGTCGTGCAGCCCGCTGTCGACGTGCAGGCCCGCGGCCAGCGCCGCCGCCACCGCCGCGCGCGCGGCAGGCGGCAGGCGCCCGCCGTCGGGCGCCAGCCCGAGCACCAGGTGCGTGGGGCCGCGACCGTCGCTCCCGCGCAGGCGCAACGCTTCGGCCAGCGAGGCGACGACCGCGATCCCGGCGGGGCGGCCGTCCAGCACGTCGCCGGCGTCGCGCCCGGCCCACGCCGCGTCGATGACGCCCAGCAGGCGGTAGCGCTCCGAGCGCCGCACCAGCCCGTGCGCCGTCTTGCCGCAGGTCGTGCCCAGGGCCCCCTCGCACCAGACGATCGCGTTGCCCTCGGGCCACGGTTGCGGGGCAAGGGACGTCATCAGCGCCTCCCGGTCAGCACGGCGACGTAGCGGTCGCCCGGCAGCGGTTCCCGCTCGTGGCGGGCCAGCAGCACCAGCAGGCCGGCCGTCGAGGCCGGCTGCACGTGCAGCCCTTCCTTCTCCTTGAGCATGCGCGCGGCCGCGAGCATGGCCTTGTCCGAGGCGTCGGCGGCCCAGCCGCCGGTCGCGCGGACGGCGCCCAGCGCCTCGCGGCCGTCGATCGCGTGCCAGTTGACCAGCGGCTCGTTGACCGGAGTCTCGCGGATCTTCCCGGGCACCAGGTCGTCGCAGTCGGGCAGGTTCCGGCGCCAGGCGATCACGATCGGGTTCTTCCCGTGCGACGAGCCGCAGACCAGCTTCGGCACCCGCGAGGTCTTCCCGCGGCGGTACAGCGAGACGAAGCCGTGGTGGATGCCGGCCAGCGTCGTGCCGTTGGACGCCGGCACGGCCACCACCGCCGGCGCGTCCCGCAGTTCGTCGTAGATCTCGTAGGCGATCTCCCCGTAGGCGCGCAGCTGGATCGAGGTGTTGGCGCCGCCGGGGTTGGCGTCGTAGACGTCTTCGCGGCCCGCGAAGGCGCGCGAGGCCGCGACCGCCGCCTCGTAGTCGCCGGGCACGCGGACGAGCGTCGCCCCGAGGGACTCCATCTCCGCGTCGCGGCGCGTGTGGTAGCCGGCCGGCAGGTGGATCACGCAGCGCAGCCCGGCCATCGAGGCGGCCAGCGCGGTGGCGGCGCCGTAGTTGCCGCAGGTCGCCACCGTCAGCGTGTCCCC
>VGXH01000246.1 GCA_016873405.1 bacterium | reverse complement strand
GCGGCTCCCGGGCGCGGCCTGCCGGTGGTCGCCTTCCAGGTCGAGGACGAGCCGGCCCGCCTGGCCGCCCAGGATTGCGCCGCCGCCTGGACCGAGGCGGCGCCCGGCCTGGCCGCGGCGCTCGGCGTGGGCCGGCCGGCGCCCGGCGCCGCGCCCGACACGGTCGCCTGCCTGGTGCTGGGCACGGCGGCGTTCGGGCGGCTGTTCGGCGGCGCGCTGCCGGACTGGGGCGTGGGCGTGGCGCTGCCGGGCGGGCGCGTCGTCGCCATCGACCATCAGCGCCTGCCGGCGGTCGGGCGCGGCATCCGCGAGGTCTTCCTGCACGAGATGACGCACGGTGTGCTGAGGCGGGAGGCCGGCGGCGCCGACCTGCCGGCCTGGCTGCACGAGGGCCTGGCCATGCGCCTGTCCGGCGAGTGGCGCTTCTCGGACACGGTGTCCCTCGCGCTCGAGGGTCGGGTGCCCGACCTGTGGGACCTGCGCGGCCCGTTTCCCGGCGCCTCCGGCCGCGCGCACCGCGCCTATCTGACCAGCCAGCTCGCGGTCGGCCGTCTGGTGGACGAGCACGGTCCCGAGGTGGTGCCGCGCCTGCTGGCGGCGATCCGGCAGAGCGGCGACCTCCGCGCCGCGTTCAGCGAGGCCACCGGCGCCCCGCTCGAGGTCTTCGAGGACCGCTTTCGGCGCGCGATGGAGCTGCGTTTCGGCTGGCTGGTGCTGCTGACCCGCTGGCCCGCGCTCTTCGTGCTGCTGGCGGTCGTGCTGGCCGCCAGCGCGATCACCCGCCTGGCCCGCAACCGCCGCCGCCTGGCCGCCATGGCCGATGACGACGGCCCGCCGTCCGTTGCAGGATGCCCGCCGGACGAGGGCTGATTCTTCCTGGTGCCCGGAGCTTCCCCGCGGCGCCGGCCAGTGCCTTCATAAGCCGTTGTCATCATTGGTGATTTCCGATGAGGTCCCTCGTCCCGCGCGCGCGTCGAGGTGGCATCCCGATTGCAGCCTCGGCCCGCAGCGTGCCCGCATCGATGCAATTGCAACACCGGCAGGAGGCACCCCCCGTGAGCAGGTACTGGCATCGGCATCTCGTCCTGGTCTGCATGGCGCTGGGCGCCCTGGTCGCGAGCGGGCCGGCTGCCGCGCAGAACGTCGCGATGGACTTCCACTGGGCTCCCTGCGCGCTGGAGATCGACGGCACCCCGAAGCCGGCGGCGGTCTTCTACGAGGTCTTCGTGCTGCGCGGGGCGGACGGCGAGGCGTTCGCGGCCACCGTTCAGGACACCGTCTGGACGCTCGACGCCGAACCCGACGTGATGCAGCGCATCTGCGTGCGAGGAGTCGACGCGCAGGGCAATCCGTCGCCGTTCAGCGAATGGTCGGACCCGGTCTACTTCGAAGGCCAGGGCACCGGCGGACCGGTGCCGCCCGCGCCCGAGCTGCCGCCGAACTACCCGAACCCGTTCAACCCCGAGACGCGCATCGTCTACGGCGTGCCCGAGAACCTGGGCGCCGCCGCCCTGCTGCGCCTGGAGATCTTCACCGTCGACGGCCGGCGGGTGCGGACCTTCGCCGTGGACCGGTCCGCGGGCTGGCACGAAGTGACCTGGGACGGGAGGGACGACCACGGCCAGCTCAGCGCGGCGGGGACCTACATCACGCGGTACGCGGCCGGAGCCCTGGTCAAGACCACCAAGATGACGATGGTCAAGTGACCGCCCGACTGCCGGCCGTCTAACCGGCCTGTTGCGAACGGATTGCCGCCGCCGCCCCGCCGCTTGCCGGGGCGGCGGCGGCGTGTTCGGGCCCCGGCGGCGCGCGGGCCTTTCGCCGCCGCCTTTCATCGCTTACCTTGGGACGCTCGCATTTTTATCGGACCGTGACGAGACCGAGGGGCACGATGAGCGAAGACCAGACCGCCGGACCTTCCCTGATCAAGCTCGGCAAGCTTGCCAACGCGCGCGACTTCGACAAGCTCGAGGCGCTGTGGCCGGATGCCCTGACCTGCGGCGACTACTCGTGGCGGGAACTGGCGCCCATCGCCGGACAGGTCGGCCGCCAGAACGCGCCGTCGCGCGCCGAGCGCATGCTGACCGCGCTGGTCGAATGGGTCGAAGCGGAGAAGGGCCTGGAAGCGGCGCTGCCCGCGGTCCGCGAGGCCGCCGTGCAACTGCCGACGGCCGCGGGCCTGGCCAAGCTGGCGCGTCGGCTCTACCTGGCGCAGTTCACGGCCTTCACGGCGCTGCCGGACCTGCTGGACCTGCTGCTGGAACGCGAACCGAAGCTGGACGCCGCGCTGGTGCTGGTCGATCTCTACACGCGCCTGCAGCCGGGCGCGTTCGCGCTCGACCGCTCGTTCCTGGTGCCGGGCATGGTCGAGAAGGTGGAGGCCCGCAGCGGCCGCCTGACCCTGATCTTCCAGGACCGCCGCGCGGAGTACGGTCCGGACACGGTGCTGAAGCTCTCGCCGCGGCCGGCGGACGACTTCGGGGCCATGCTGCTCTACGTGCCCGACAAGCTGCGCGCGCTGGCGGCCGGGGATCCCGCGGCCTTCGTCAAGCTGGCCCTGCGCTCGAGCCGCGAGGGCCGCGTGATGTACAAGGATCTCAAGGGCCATCTGGTGCAGCTGCTGGACGAGAAGGGCTGGAAGGACTGGTGGAACACCGCCAAGCCGGCCCTCAAGCGCGATCCCATGATCGGCATGTCCGACGGTTCGCAGCCCAGCTTCCGGCTGCTGCGCCAGGCCGACCGCTTCGAGGACCGCATGCGCCGCGAGTTCGATTTCGCCAAGGCGCCGCAGGAGAAGCTGCTGAAGGTGCTCGGGCTGCTCGATGAGCTGAACCGCGGCGAGCGCAGCGGCGAGAGTGCCGCCGTCGACGAGTCGCTGCTGGTGCATCTGGGCAACGGAGCGGCGAAGGTGGCGGTCGGCGCGCTGGGCGACAGCCCGGCGCTGGCGCTGGCGGGCCTGGCGCTGCACGCGGAGGTCGCCGCGCGCGGCGTCGCGGTGGCCACGCCGAACCCGCGCGCGGCGCGGCAGGTGCTCGAGCGCGTGGGCGACCCGGGGCAGCTCTGCCAGGAACTGCCCGAGAACCTGCTGCTGCGGGTCCTGCAGTACCTGCGCGAGACGATGCCCGGGGATTGGGGCTCGGTCTGGGCTGCGGTGCTCATGCGCACCGGGCGGCGCCTGTGCGACTTCATCACGCGCGCCCTGCTCGAAGCCGGCCAGCAGGAAGTCCTGGCCGCGGCCCTGCAGCAGGCGCTGGAGAAGCCGACGGCCAGTCCCGAACTGCTGTGCTGGGCCTGGCGCTCGATGCACGGAGGCGGCGCCGCGGCGGGCTTCCTGGGCGGCCGGTCGGGATTGCCGCCGGCCCGCGTGGCGGACGCCATGTTCGCCCTGCTGGACGGCAGCGGCCGCCTCTACGGCATGTCGATGGAGGAGAAGCATCTCAAGGTGCTGGAGAACGCGCGCGCCTCGTTCGCCGTGCAGGGCAACCGGCCGCTGCTGGCGCTGCTGGAACAGGCCGACCGTGGCGGCGCGCTGCGCCTCAAGCGCATCATCGAGGAGAACGCCGGCCTGAGCCCGGCGCAGCGGACGCAGCTGCTGGGCTTCCTGCGCTCCCGCTACGCCGACATCTTCATCGAAGCCACGCGCGAGTGGCAGGACGCCGACGCCATCTACACCACGGAGCCCGGGCTGCGGCGACTTGAAGCGTCGTTCCAGCACATCGTGCAGGTCGAATTGCCGGAGGTGGCGCGCCAGATCGGCGAGGCGGCCTCGCACGGGGACCTGAGCGAGAACTCGGAGTACACGGCCGCGCTCGAGAAGCGCGACCAGCTGGCGAGCCGCGCCGCCCGCCTGGAGAGCGAACTGGCGATGGCCCGCGTGATCAACCACGACATGTCGGTCACCGGCTTCGTCAACGTCGGCACGCGCGTCACGGTGCAGCAGATCGAGTCGGGCGCCGACGAGGTCTACACGTTCCTCGGGCCCTGGGACACCGACGTGGAGAACCGCGTGCTGAACTACCAGGCGCCGCTGGCGCAGGCGTTCATGGGCGCGCGGATCGGCGACACCGTCACCTACGGGGACGAGGGCGCGCGCCGCACGTGGAAGGTCCTCGGAATCGACTCGGCGCTCTAGCCCGGACTATTCACGAAGGTCCGGCTGCGGCTGGTCAATTGCCCTTCTTTT
>VGXH01000245.1 GCA_016873405.1 bacterium | reverse complement strand
CCCACGACCAAGGAGGCGGGCAGGGGCACGGGGCTGGGCCTGGCGATGGTCAAAGGGTTCGTCGAGCAGAGCGGAGGCGACCTCGCGATCCGCAGCCTGCCGCTGGCCGGAACGGCGATCACGTTGACTTTGCCCGCCGCGCCGATCGCCGCCACGCCGGCCGAAGCCGACGAAGGCGACGCGGAGGTCGGCGACCTGCGCGGGAGATTCCTGGTGGTCGAGGACGAGGACGAAGTGCGTGCCTTGGTGGTCGACGTCCTGCGCCAGCATCGAGCCGAGGTGACGGCCTCCTCGTCGGCGGGTGCCGCCCTGGCGGCAGCCGCCGCCACCGGGCCGTTCGATGTGCTGATCACTGACCTCGTCATGCCGGGCATGCGCGGCGACGAGCTGGCCTCCCGCCTCACGAGCCAGGGACGCGTCCGGCAGGTCGTGTTCATGTCGGGCTATCACGACGCGCGCCCGGAACCGCCGGACGGCGCGGTGCTCGCCAAGCCGTTCGCGGTGCGCGATCTGGTTCGCGCGGCCCGGGCAGCTCTCGCTGCGACTGGCAGACCGGACGTCGCGAAGGAGTTGATCCCGGCATGAAGCGGACGATGTCGACGACGCGGGCCGCGGAACTCCTGGGCGTCAGCGCCCAGACCATCGCCAACTGGATCGACAACGGGCAACTTGTCGCCGGGCGCACGCCCGGCGGACACCGGCGCATCGCTCCGCGGGACCTGCGCGAGTTCCTGACCGCCCGCGGCCTGCCCGTGCCGGTCGGCCTCGCCGACAGGCGGCCGACCGTGCTCGTCGTGGAGGACGACCCGCAGATAGGACCCTGGCTCGTGCTGCGCCTGTCGACCGTGCGACCGGACTTGCGCGTGCTGCTGGCGCGAGACGGCTTCCGCGCCGGCGAACTGGTCGCCTCCGAGACCCCTGGGACCGTGCTGCTCGACATCTACCTGCCTGGGCTCGACGGCTTCGAGGTCTGCCGCCGCATCAAGGAGCGGGACGAGTCGTGTGACACCGATGTCATCGCCATGTCCGCGCACGACACGCCCGAGGTGAGGGAAACCGTCCTGGCCGCCGGCGCCAGCGCCTTCCTGCCCAAGCCCGTGGACTTCGCGAAGCTGCTGAGGCTCCTGCCAGAACCCGTCCCGGTGGGCAGCGCCAGCCTGCCGTGATTTCGATTACGAAACTCTCCTGATCGTTTCATCGCGGCTCCCTTAGGTCGCGACGGACGAATTCCACAGATTTCCAAAAATTCCCCTCAACCTCCCCGATGAACGTCCGAAAACGGTCACGGTCGAAGCAGCGCCCGGGGGCGGGCGCCCGCGGCCGGGCCGGCAGAGCGGGCATCGCCGGCCATGGTCGCCGGGCGCCCCGGGCGCCCACGTCGAGGCGGCCGGCCGCCGCCCTGGCACCAGGAGGATCCCATGACGGTAAACGAAGCGACACGGCCGGGCGGGCAGGACAGGGCCGGCAAGTACCTGACGTTCAAGCTCGGTCCCGGCCACTACGGCCTGGAGATCCTGAAGGTCCGCGAGATCATCGGGCTGATCGGCGTCACTTCCATCCCGCTGGCGCCGGACTACGTGAAGGGCGTCATCAACCTGCGCGGAATGGTCATCCCGGTGGTGGACCTGCGCCTGAAGTTCGGCATGCCGGAAGTGGAAGCGACCGCCGAGACCTGCATCATCGTCGCGCACGTCGGCGACCGGGAGATCGGCGTCCTGGTGGACCAGGTCTCGGAGGTCCAGTACTTCACGGCCGCCGACATCCAGGATCCCCCGGCCTTCGGGCAGGGCATCGACACGGATTTCATCCTCGGCATCGGCAAGGCGGGCGACCACGTCACCCTGCTGCTGCACATCAATCGCGTGCTCAACGCCAGCGAGATCGCCGATCTCTGCGTCACGGCCTGATCACCGGTAATGCGGCCGACGCGAGCGGTCGCGCGAAGGGAGCGTCACATGCTGAAGAACTTGAAACTGGGCGCGAAGATCAGCCTCGGCTTCGCGATGGTGATCTGCCTGGCCTCGGTGCTGGGCGCACTTGGCGTCGTGAGCATGAACGTGGTGCGGCGAAACGCCGGCATCCTGGCCACGGAGTACATGCCGGAAGTCGAACTCTGCAACCAGGTCGAGCGCACTTCGCTGGCGACCATGTACGCCATGCGGGGCTACGCCCTCAGCGAGGATCCCAAGTACCTGGACCAGGGCAAGGCCAGCCTGACCCAGGTCAACAAGTGGCTGGACGAGTGCGGCAAGCTGGCCGAGGAGGCCGAGCACCTCACGAACCTGGGCCCCGCCGTCGAGGCGACCCGCAAGGCCGTCGACGAGTACGAAGCGCTGGCGCAGCGCACCGAGCAGCTCATCGTCGCCATCGACGGCAACCGCAAGGTCCTGAACGGGTCCGCGGCCGCCTTCATGGAGAACGTCAACACCTACCTCGCGAACCAGAACGAGAAGCTCGAGGAGGAGATCGGCAAGGGCGTCAAGGGCGCCAAGCTGATGGAGCGCCACGAGAAGATCACCGTGGCCAACGAGATCATCGACCTGGGCAACGCCTGCCGCATCGCGAACTGGAAGGCGCAGGCCGAGCGCGAGCCGCAGATCATGATCGACGCCGACAAGAACTTCGACCCCTTGGCCGCGAAGTTCGACTACCTGCGCGAGCGCACCTCGCAGGAAGCCAACCTCCAGCAGATCGCCAAGACGCAGGAAGCCGGCAACACCTACCGCCAGGCGATGAAGGACCTGCTGGCCAACTGGACCGAACTGCAGGCCGTGGGCGTCAAGCGGGGCGAGGTGGCCGAGGCCGTCCTGGCCCAGGCCCAGGGCACGGCGGCGGCGGGCGTCGAGGGCGCCAGCAAGATCGCCAAGGAGGCGTCGGCCAGCCTGACCGCCTCGTCGCTGACCCTGCTCATCGGCCTGATTGTCTGCATCGCGATCGGCACGATCGCCGCGCTGATGATCACCCGCTCGATCGTCGGCCCGCTGCGCCGCCTGATCAACGGCCTGACGGCCGGCTCCCAGCAGACGGCCAGCGCCGCCGGCCAGGTCTCCTCGGCCAGCGTCTCCCTGGCCGACGGCGCCAGCCGCCAGGCGGCCGCCATCGAGGAGACCAGCTCCTCCATGGAGGAGATGGCGGCGATGACGCGCCAGAACGCGGCCAACGCCACGCGCGCCAACAGCCTGGCCGCGCAGACGAAGCAGAGCGCCGACCGCGGCGTCTCCGCGATGGAGCGCATGAACGCGGCGATCGACGACATCAAGAAGTCGAGCGACTCGACCGCGCGCATCATCAAGACGATCGACGAGATCGCCTTCCAGACCAACCTGCTGGCCCTCAACGCCGCGGTCGAGGCCGCGCGCGCCGGGGAAGCGGGCAAGGGCTTCGCGGTGGTGGCCGAGGAGGTCCGCAACCTGGCGCAGCGCAGCGCCGAGGCCGCCAAGAACACCGCGCAGATGATCGAGGACTCGGTCAAGAACGCGGACAACGGCGTCGCGATCACGCGCGAGGTGGGCGAGGCCCTGGCCGAGATCAGCCAGGCCGCCAGCGAGGTCAACGAACTGGTGGCGGGCATCGCCAAGGCCAGCAACGAGCAGGCCGAGGGCAACGCGCAGATCAACACCGCCGTGGGCCAGATGGACCACATCACCCAGGCCAACGCCGCCAACGCGGAACAGACGGCGTCGGCCAGCGAGGAGCTCTCGGGCCAGGCCGAGGAGATGTCCTCGATGGTGCGCGAGCTCGAGTCGATGGTCGGCGGCGACGCCGGGCACGGCGGCCCCACGCTGAGGGTGCCGGCGCTGCCGGTGCGCAAGCCGGCGGCGGCGCCCAAGGCGTTCCAGCCGGAGGCGGCCGTGCACAACGTGCCGACGGCAACGGCCACCACCACCCGCAAGTCCGCGCGTCCGAAGAAGGTCGACCATGTGATCGCCTTCGACGAGGACGAACTGGAACTGGTCGGGTCCGGCCGTGACGTGATCGACGTCTGACCCCGGCGCGAACAGCCCGGAGACCCCACCAGGCGGCGCCCGCCCAGCGGGCGCCGCCGTTCTCTCGCCGCTTCGATTTCCCTTCCGTTAAAGCGGATCGATATGGTATGGTATCGTGCTCGATCCGTTCACGTCCCTGCTGACCCCAGACCGGCAAGGAGCGACAGCCGATGGTCAAGCCACCCAACCGGAAACGC
>VGXH01000244.1 GCA_016873405.1 bacterium | reverse complement strand
CAGCCTCTGCGCTAAGTCCCGTCAGGATTGCGTCTTACGGCGATGAAGGTCCGGCCGCGGGAGGAAGCGGGATGTCGGCGGTGCAGGGACGGTCGCCAGGCGGCCATATTCCGGCCAGAGGCGCTCAGCCGCGCGCGCGCGGCAGGCGCTCCCGCAGCGGCGCCAGGCGGCGCAGCAGCGCCGCGGTCGGCGCGGCGGGAGCGGCCGCGCCGAGCGCAGCCTCGCCGTGCCGGCGACGGTAGTCCTCCCACGTCTCCTGGCGCAGCAGGACCATCGCGTTCTCGTGGCGGTACAGGTAGGAGACCTCGTCGTCGAGCCGCAGCACCTGGACCTCGCGCCGCGGCCCCAGGTGCCAGATTTGCAGGATCCGCGCCTGCGGCGCCCCGTGCCGGCCGGCGCCGTAGCGCGTGACCAGCTTCAGACACAAGAACAGCAGCCCGAAGACGACGGCCAGGCCGCCGATCATCCGCCACCAGGACCCGCCCCCGGACAGGGCGCCCGCGTCCAGGCTCCCGGGCTCGATCGCCGCCAGCAGCGCCGTCACCATCACAGCACCCGCTTGAGGCGCTCGACGCGGTTCAGGAGCTTCGTGATGCGGACCGCGAAGTGGTCGTCGATGACCACGACCTCGCCGCTGGCGAGCAGGGCGCCGTTGACCATGATGTCGACCGGCTCGCTGGTCTGGCGACCGAGTTCGACCACGGAGCCGGACGACAGGTTGAGCACGTCGCGGAACTTCAGGCGAGCGCGGCCGAGCTCGACGGAGATCTGCAGGTTGACGTCCAGCAGCAGGTCAAGGTTGGCGGCGCCGACCATGTCCTCGCCCAGATCGGCAATGAGGCCCGACGTCTCCTCGTCCGCGCCCACCGCGGCCCCGCCGCGACGGGTCGTGTCCTCGCTGTTCATGCGCTGCTACTCCTTGTTGAGCTGGCGGGTCAGTTTGACGGCCCGCTTCTGGCCCAGGCGACCGGCCTCGCCCAGCCAGGCGGTCTGGCCCTCGATCCGCACGCGCAGCGGGCCGTCCACCGCCTGCGGCAGGTGCAGGATGTCGCCGGGCGCCAGTTTCATGACTTCCTCGAGGTTCGTCTCGACCTCGCCCAGGACGACGACCAGTTCGCTGCTGGTCGAGCGCACCATGTCGAGGATCTTGCGGCGGTCCTCGCGCCGCTCCGGCGCCGTGCGCATCTCGATGGCGTCGCGGGGATCGAAGACGTCGCGGACCGGTCCGAACGCCGACTGCGGGATCGCCAGCTGCACGGGGCCCTCGACCGTGTCCAGCCGGAACTGGAACTTCAGGATGATCAGCGACTCGCCGTCGTTGATGCCGCTGAGGTAGTTGGCGTTGTTCTCCAGCGCCACGAAGGCCGGCTCCATCTTCACGAACTTGGTGGCCGATCGCCGCAGCAGGTCGAGGAAGCGCTCGATCAGCCCGGCGTTGATCCCCCGCTCGATCTCGGTGAACTCGCGGACGGTGTCCTCGGCGTCGGGCACGCCGCCCATGAGCTTCTTCATGAAGACGAAGCCGAGCCCCAGGTCGACGTGAACGAGCGCGTAGCCCTTCAGCGGAGCCAAGGTGACCGTGGACACGCTGGTGGGATTCGGCAATTCCGCCACGTAGTCGCCGAAGGTGCACTGCCTGAGTCCCTTGTACTCGATCTGCACGCTCATCCGCAGGAGGCTCGTGAAATCGATGGAGCCCATCTTGGCGAAGCCGTCGGCGACGGCCTGCAGGTTGTGCTCGAACGTGCGCGAGATGTTGTGGGGACGGTAGAAGTCGTAGCGTCGCGGGCCCAGATCGCCCGCGCCGTCCTCCGGCCCGGCGCGCAGGACCTCCTCGAGGTCCAGGCCGCCGGCGCCGTCGACGGCGCCGGCCAGGTTCACGGCCGCGTCGATCGCCGCGTCCAGGCCGCGGTTGTCGTCGTTGCTGCTGACGAAGCGCGCCATGCCGTCGCCCGTGCCTTCCTACTGGACCACGAGGTCGGAGAAGTAGACGTTCACGAGCGCGCCCTCGGGGAGCTTCTCGGCGGCGCGCCGGTGGATCTCCTCGCGCAGGCGCTTCTTGCCGTCGGGCGTGCCCAGCATCGCGGCCGTCTTGTCCGACAGGGCCATGATCACGGCATCGCGCAGCTGCGGGCGCCGGGCCTCGACCTCGGCCACGTAGGCGGCATCCGACATCTCCAGGCTGATGCCCAGCCGCAGGTAGCGCGGGCGGGCGGAGTCGCCGGCCAGCGTGACGACGATCTCCTGCAGGTCGGCCAGCGTCCCGCCGCCCGCCGCCCCGCCGCCGTGCCCGCCGCCCTCGGCCTTCTTGTCCTTCTTCGGCTTCTTCTCGTGCTTCGCCTCCGCCGCGTGGCCATCCTCCTGGCCGGGATCGCCGGCATGGACGGCGACCTCGGCCGTGCCCACGCCGAGCTTCGGCACGATGACGAACTGGGTGAGGCCGATGGCGACGAGCGCCTGCGCGATCACGATCACCCCGAGGACGATCGCCTTGTTCTCGAGCAGGTTCGGCTTGGTCCTGGCCTTGGGAGCAGCCTTCTCCTGGTCCGTGTCCTTCTGCTTGTCCGCCATCGTGGGGGCTCCTTCCCCGTTCCGCGGGTCCGCCGGTCCGGCCGCCGCCGGCAAGGGCGGCAAACTGGTCGCAGCGGCAGGTTTCCGGGCACCGCCCGGCGTTCACCGGCCGCCGACGGCCCCGGTGCGGGTCGCCGGCGAGCGCGCGCGCGGGCGCAGGCCCGCGATTGAAATATCCGTGCCAGCCGGCGGCTAGCCGCCGGCGGTCGCCAGAGCCGCGGCCTCGGCGGCGACGGCGACCTGCAGCCGGGCCTGGTAGGCCAGGGCCAGCCGGGCGACTTCGTCCGGCGACTCGCGGACCAGCAGCTTGCGGCCGCTCGTCAGGGCGACGAGCGTTCCGGCGCCGCAGCCGATCGTCTCGATGAGCCCGGCATTGACCACCAGCGTCTCGCCGTCGAGCCTCGTCAGCTTGATCATCACGGCCCCTTCCCCGACGCCGCGCGCTGGGCGGAGTCAGCCTGACCCGCCGACGCGGCGGCGGCTCCTCCGCGGCTAGCGGACGAGATTCACGAGTTCCTGCATCACCTGGTCGGCCGCGGTCACGACCCGGCTGTTCGCCTGGAACGCGCGCTGCGCGACGACGAGGTTCGTGAATTCGCGGGCCAGGTCCACGTTCGACGTCTCCAGCGTTCCCGTCACCAGCGAGACGCCGTTGCCCGCCCCGGCGTAGGTTTCCACGGCCTCGCCCGAGTTGCCGCTGCGCCGGTAGGTGTTGTTGGCCTCGCGGGTCAGGCCGTCGGCGTTCGCGAAGGTGGCCAGCGCGATCTGAGCGATCGCCTGCGAGGTGTCGTTCGAGAACACGCCCATGATCAGACCGCTCTGATCGATGTTGAAGTCGACCAGGTTCCCGGTGCCGTAGCCGTCGGCCACGGACTTCAGCGTACCCGTGCCCTCGAACTGGGTCAGGCCGTTCAGCGCGCCGATATCGCCGTAGTCGATGGTCAGGGTGACGTTGGCGGCGCCTTCCTGGCCCGCGGCCTGGGGCCGGAAGCTGAACTCGTTGCCCCCGTCGTCGAAGGTGAAGCCGCTGACGGCGCCCGATTCCGAGAAGCGCGCCCGGCCGGAGCCGCCGGACAGGATGTCCTCGCCGCCTTCCATGCCGGCGGTCCAGATCCACTCGTTGAGGCCGGGGACCTTCTCGAACGAGAAGCGCACGGTGTGCTTGCCGCCGAGAGAGTCGTAGACGGTCGTCGACATCGAGAACGTCTTCTGGTCCTTGGCTTCCTGCGTCTCGCCGAAGTCGAAGGCGCCTTCCAGCTCGCCGTTGACGGCGCCGGCCTGGCTGACCGAAACATCGCCGATGGCGCTGGCGGTGCCCACCTCGCCGCGCACGACCAGGCGGCCGAGCGTGTCCAGCTCCACGGGCGTGGACGTGACGCCCAGCGCGTACTGGATCTCCTGCATCAGGTCGGCCAGGGTCGTGTTGCCGTCGACGCTGACGGTGCGCCCGGCCACCGACTCGCCGCCGACCGAGCCGCCGACCACGAGGTCCACCGGTCCGCCCGAGACGTCCAGGCCGAGCGAGCGGCCGTCGGCGCCGAAGACGTCGACCAGTTCGTCGGTCTCGTCCGCGTAGGCCAACGCCCGCCCGGAACTCGCGGACGCGCCGCCGGCGATCGTCGCGGAGCAAA
>VGXH01000243.1 GCA_016873405.1 bacterium | reverse complement strand
AAACGTCTTGCCCACGCGGCGGCGACCGTAGATGGCCACGAACTCGGCGTCGGCGGATGCCAGCGCCTGGGCCAGTTTGCGCACCTCGGCTACGCGGCCGGTGATCGTCGCGGCCGCGGGTGGATGTGCCGGGGGGCTCTTGGGGGTTTTGTTATTCATGGCCAAAACATACTCGATTTAACAAGTTTTGGCCAGTTATGATTTGTCTTATCTGGCCAAAACCACAAGGCTAAGCATGGTTTTGGCCATATATAATAGTAACCACCTGCAATTGCTACAGATGTGACGATGGTCTCAGGCGGTCGTCCATGGTACGATTCCCGGCTCAGCAGGGTGAGACAACCTCTCAGCCCGCGATTCAGGGGAGGACGAGCGTTGATCAACATACCGGCCCTGGCGACGATCTGCTTCCTCTCCGCCACCGGCGCTGCCGCCGCATCCGCCGACAACCCCACGCTCGTCACCGGCACCATCGTCGCGATCGACCCGCAGGGAGACTGGGAACTGGGCGCCCTGGACGCGCGGGAAGGGCACTGGCTCTATCCCTACGCCGCGGCCATGATCCGGGTGGCGGAGGCCACGCCCGACAGCACGGCATCGGGCCTCGCGGCCGGTGATACGGTTGCGGTCTGGCATGTCACCACGCCCGTGGCGCGCAACTCTGCGCGGCCGGGCGAGGCCCTCGAATCCAGTGCGATCGCGGATCAGGTGGCAGGACGAAAGCTGCGCGTGGGGCAATCGGCGGTGTTTCGCCTGCGATACAGGCTGGGGCGGTGGTTCTTCGATCCGCAGGCGGTGGAAGCGAAGTCGGAATGAACGAGTTGCGCCGGCGCAAGTCCCCCACCGCAGGGCGTGCGCCGGCGCACACGAAGAAGAAACGCGCTGCTACCGCGGCCGCCCGAACGTCCGGCGCACCGGCTTCGGCGCCGCCGCGTTGGCGGCCGCGCCGGCCGGCCTCTCGCGCCGCACAGCCGGAGCCGCCTCCGGCCGCGCGGTCCGGCCACCATCGCGCAGCGCCTCGGGCCGCCCGCGCTCGCGCCGCGCCTGCGGCCGCGAACCATCACGCGCGCCCCGCTCCCCGCGCCCGCCTTGCGAAGCCCGCGCCTCGGAAGCCGGCACGCTCACCCCGCGCGGAGTCCAGTTCCCATCGCGCTCCATCTTCGGCCTTCCCGCCCGCGGCGGCGTCGACCCGTAGTCGAAACCGTCCAGCGTGCGCCGCTCGATGCGCGCGCCCAGCACGCGCTCGATGCCGCGCACCAGCGCTTCGTCCTCGGGCGTCGTGAAGGTGAACGCCTCGCCGGTCAGTTGGGCGCGGCCGGTGCGGCCGATGCGGTGGGTGTAGGCCTCGACCGTCGAGGGCATGTCGTAGTTGATGACGTGCGAGATGGCGCTGATGTCGATGCCGCGGGCGGCCAGGTCGGTCGCCACGAGGATGTCGTACTTGCCCTTCTTGAAGCCCTCGATGGCGGCCTGGCGGCGATTCTGCGTCATGTTGCCCTGCAGGGCGCTCACGCGGTGGCCTTCGCGGTCCAGGACCTCGGCCAGGTGGCGGGCGCGGCGTTTGGTGCGCGTGAAGATGAGCACCTTGCCGGTGGCCTCGCGCTGGAGCATCTCCAGCAAGAGGGCGCCCTTGAGGTTCTCGCGCATGGGGTACAGCGCATGGGCCACCGTCGCGGCCGGGCGCGAATGGCCGATCTCGACCGCCACCGGCCGCTGCAGGATGCGGTCGGCCAGCTCGCGGATGTCGCCGGGCATGGTGGCCGAAAAGAACAGCGTCTGCCGCTGTGTCGGCAGCTGCGCGATGATGCGGCGCACGTCGGGCAGGAAGCCCATGTCGCACATCTGGTCGGCCTCGTCCAGGACCAGCACCTCGATGGCGCGCAGGTCGATGGTGCCCGAGTCGATGTGGTCGAGCAGACGGCCCGGGCAGGCGACGACCACGTCGACGCCGCGCCGCAGCTTCTCGTCCTGCGGCCTCTTCCCGACGCCGCCGTACAGCGCCGCGCCCTGCAGGCCCACGGCGCCGCCGAACTGGGCGCCGGCCTGGGCGATCTGGTCGGCCAGCTCGCGCGTCGGCGCCAGGATCAGGCAGCGCGGCGCGCGCTTGCCCAGCAGGCGCGGCCCGTTCGCCAGGCGGTGCGCGATCGGCAACATGAACGCCGCCGTCTTGCCGGTGCCGGTCTGCGCCAGGCCCAGCACGTCGTGCCCGTCCAGCACCACCGGGATGGCCTTCGCCTGGATGGGCGTCGGCTTGGTGTAGCCGGCTTTGGCGACCGCGGCCAGCAGGCGGCGGTCCAGCGCGAAGGAAGTGAAGTCAATCGTCGAGTTGCTCAATGAGTCGTCTCCTGTGATGGGCGCGGGACGTCTAACGCTCGTTCCCGCGCTTGAAGTTGCCGGTGGCCTTGGCCATGGCCAGTTGCTGCGCGCGGGCATCCTTGCCCGTCACGCGCTTGAGGAAGGCCTGCGCGTCATCGCCCCTGAGGATCGTGACCTGCCGCCCTTGCCACGAGATGAACACCTTGCCGTCGGCGCTCGCCTGGTAGGCGAACGGCTCCTCGGCCAGGCGGCCTCGCTGGTCCTTGGGCTTGCCCATGGTCTCCCCCCCCCCGTGCGCAGGCACGATCCGGCCCGGCTGCCGACGGCAGACCGAGGTCCGAAGCGCCAACGCGCTGCTCGTGTTTCGACGTGGAAGCGGAGATCCCGCAGCCTCGTGACGCCGCGTCGAGCGGCGTTCCGCGCGGTACGGGTCCAGGCCAGGGGGCGGAGGAAGCGTCCAGGCGGCATGGGGGCCGGCCGGCGGGGCCGGGCGCCATGTGGCCATATATATCGTCGACGAATGCGGACGGCGCAAGGTGTGATTGCCGGCCCGCTGGGACGGGCCGGCATGGTGATCGCGGGAGCTAGGGCAACGAGTAGATGATCCTCAACGGGTATTCCTCCAGCTTCGTGTAGAGCCGCCGCCAGATCACGTACTGGAACCCGTCCTGCTCGAACCGCGCCGTCGGCGTTGGCGTTGCGCTCTCGATCCGGGCGCCCAGCGGTAGCCGGACCTTGCGCCAGACGAGGTTGTCGTCCGCGTAGTTGCCGCTGCGGACGTAGAAGAACCTGCCGTCGAGGCGCTCGGTCCCCAGCGACGTCTCGCGACCGACGATCATCCAGGCCTCGCCCGGCGCCACCGGGACCGGCAGCTTCATGGTGACCGACACCGACTCCTCGTCGAGCGCGCCCCAATGCTCGCGCGGCGGGTCGAAGACAGGAGTGAGCGGGTTGCCGTAGCCGTCGCGCCAGGCGCGCTGGTCGATCACGGCGCGTTCCCAGGGACCGAGCCCGACGCGGTACTCGGTGATGACGCGCTTCGAATCGTTCACATTGTGGCGAACCCACCACGAGGTGACGCTGCCGTCGGCGTGGATCTCGTCGAAATGGCGGAGGTCGTAGACGGGACGCGCGGGTTCGGCTTCCCGCGCCGGGCGCCCGGAGAACGTGCGCGGGTCGATGTCGTCGTCGGTCAGTTCGTACAGCACCGAGTCGGTCTGCAGGAGGTAGCTGGCGGGCGCCGTGCGCACCAGCACGCCTTCAAGGCGCGTTCCGTCCGCCAGGATGACCTGCCACGGTGCGGCGGCCGGAGCGTCGCCGGCGGCGGCGAGCGTGCAGACCGCCAGGCCCAGGATCAGGAAATTGCAACGCATGACGGGTCCCCTTTCAGCGAACGGTGCCTGTCGCCTGGTCATAGCAGCCGGACTCCAGGTTGGCTGTGGCGCCAGGGATCTCTCCGAAGCGGAGGGCCACGACCGGGCCGCCGCGCAGGGCGGGCGTGCTTGCCGGCCTTTGCACCAGCGTCGGCGCCAGCAGCAACAGACCCAGCGCGGCGGCCACCCCGACCGCCGCCGCGATTCGGGCGCGGCGCCCGGCCAAACGGCGTGCGCGGGGCGCCGGGCGCACAGCGGGTCCGGCCGTCGCCGTCGCCTCGTCCCGCAGGATCCCGCGGGCCACGGCGCCGAACCGCTGCCGCGCCGCCAGTTCGGCCTGCAGTGCGGGCGAGTTCGCCGTCTCGACCTCGAACGCCGCCACCGCCGCGGCGTCCAGCTCGCCATCCAGGTACGCTTCGAGCCGTTCCTGCCAATTCTCAGATGCCATGTCCGAGCCTCTCGAGGTGCTCGCGCAGCTTGCGCACCGCATGGTGCTTGCGCGAGGCGATGGTGCCGCTGCTGACGCCGAGGACGTCGG
>VGXH01000242.1 GCA_016873405.1 bacterium | reverse complement strand
GATGCCGGCGGTGGCCTTGTAGCCGTCCATCACCGGCATCTGGCAGTCCATGAGGATGAGGTCGAAGGTGTCGCCCTCCAGCATGGCCAAGGCTTCCTCGCCATTGCCCGCCAAGGCCACCTCCAGGCCCAGCCGTGACAGCATGGCCCGCGCCAGTTCCTGGTTGACTGGGTTGTCCTCCGCCAGCAGGACCCGACCGGCCAGCACACGCGGCGTCGACGGAGCGTCGGCGGGCGCGGCGGGAGGGATCGCGTGAGCCATCCCACCACGCAACGCTGAGGCCACCACCGCGCGCAGCTCGCGTTGGCGTATGGGCTTGTGCACGAAGTTGAGAATGCCGGCGCGACGACGGATGCCGGCTTCTCCGGCCTGATCGGCGGACGACAGCATGATCAGCCGCGTCGCCGCCAGTCGGGGCTCGGCGTGGATGGCGAGGCTCAGTTCGACGCCGTCCATGGCCGGCATGCGCATGTCCAGAATGGCCAGGTCGAACGGCTCGCCGCGCGCGTCCGCCTCGCGCAGCGCCTCCAGCGCGCGGGCGCCACTGTCGGCGAGGGTCACGCGCAGACTCCAGCTTTCCAGTTGCTGCTTGAGGATTTCCAGGTTGGTGGCGTTGTCGTCCACCACCAGCACCCGCTCCGTCCTTCCTCGTTCGACCGGCGTGGCGACCGGATCCGCCGCGACGGCGCAGGGCAGGGTGAGGTCGATGTGGAAGGCGGAGCCCTTTCCGACCTCGCTGCGCAGGCTGATCTCGCCACCCATCAGCCCCACCAGGCGTCTGCTGATCGCCAGGCCCAGGCCGGTGCCGCCGTACTGCCGGGTGGTGGAGCCGTCGGCCTGAGTGAAATGCTCGAACACTTTGTCCAAGGCCTCGGCGGGGATGCCAATGCCGGTGTCCTCCACGCTGAGGCGGACCGCGCAGGCACCGTCTCCGGCGGACCGCGCCGTGGCGCGCGCCACCACCTCGCCGCGCCGGGTGAACTTGATGGCGTTGCTGAGCAGGTTCGCCAGTACCTGGCGCAGGCGGAAGGGGTCGCCTTGCACATGCAGGGAGGTATTCGGCGGCGTAAGCTGGACGGCCAGTTCCAGGCCCTTCTGCTGGGCGGGCTGGGCGAACATCGAGGCGGCATCCTCCACCAGTTCGCCGAGATCGAACTCCACCGACTCCAGTTCCAGACGCCCGGACTCGATCTTGGAGAAGTCCAGGATGTCGTTGATGATGCCCAGCAGATGCTGGCCGGAATTCATGACCTGGTCGGCGTAACGCTGTTGCGTGGGGTCGAGCCCCGAGGCCTGCAGCAGTTCGGTCATGCCCAGCACGCCGTTCATCGGCGTGCGGATCTCGTGGCTCATGGTGGCGAGGAATTCGCTCTTCGCGCGGCTGGCCGCCTCCGCCGCCTCCTTTGCAAGGCGCAGCTCGGCAGTGCGGTTTTCCACCAGATCCTCGAGATGATCGCGGTGCTGGCGCAGGTTCGCATCGCGTTCCTGGATCTGCCCCAACATGGCGTTGAAGCCGCGCGCCAGGGTATCGAGTTCGCGGATGTCGCTCGTACCCGCGCGCACGTCCAGCTCGGCCCGGTCCGACACCCGTTCCATGAGGCCGGTCAGCTCGCGCAACGGGCGCAGAGCCTGTTCGCTCAGGCGCGCCGAGCGGACGCGGGCCAGACCCAGCACGATGACGCCGGTGATCACGCTGCCCAGCAGCAGCGTCAACATCTGCTGGTAGAGCGTCCCCAGGCTGATCATCACCAGCAGCGTGCCGAGGGAGCCGCCGCCCTTGTCGATGGGCTGCCGCAGCGTCATGCGGGTGAAGGAATATTCGGCGCCGTCGGTCGCGCCATACAAATCCTCTGAAAAGTGCACGCGCGTCGGCGTGTAGCTGGCGAAGCGTTTGCGGTCACCGGTGTAGATGGCGGCGCCGAGCACGTCGGGGGAATGCCGCAGCGATTCGAGCAATTCCGCCGCCGAGGTCGGGTCCTGGAACATCAGCACGGCGCTGGCGTTCTCGGCGAGCACGCGGGCCTTGGTGCGGCTCGCGTCGGTGAGCGCCATGAGTCCGATCCCGTAGCTGCCCGCGATGAAGATCAACACCACCACGGCCAGTGCGCTGAACAACGTGACCCCGTTGATGCGGGCCAGGCGGGCGCCCAGGGAGCCGGGCTCGAAGCTGGGGATGCGTAAGCTCATTTGCTCACCTCCCGCGCCAGCCGCAGCACCTTGAAGTTGAGATTCAGGCCCTGGCGCCGTATGGCGCCGAGATTGACGTCGAAGCCCATCTTGCCCTGCTCCGTTTCCACGATGTTGATACCGACCCCCATGCGCGTGGCTCCCGGCGAGTCGGCCAGCAGCAGCATCGGCCGGTTGCCCTGGGCGTCGAGGACGCGGGGCAGATTGCCGATCAGGGATTGGGTGATGAATACCGCCTGGCATGGCGCCATGTCGTCGACGCTGACGATGCGCCTCGCGGCGAGGACACGCCCGCCCAGGGAGGCGCCGGCCATCCTGTCGAGGTGCGCGCCGAACGGGTCCGGACCGTACACGCAGAAGGTGAGCGGGCCGCCGACCTCCGCCGGCCAGTCGGTGAAAGTCAGGAAACTGCGCACCAGGGCCGCCTTCAGGGCGTACTCCTCGGGCGGAGCGGCGTGCGCCCGACCGCTCGCGCCGGCCAGCGCCGTCAGCGCGGCGAGCAGGGCCACCATCACGGCCACGCGCCAGCCGGCCGGACGGCTCGGCGTAAGCGGGAGGGCGGGGCGCGGGTCCATGCGGGGCGGCTTCAGAAGCGGTAGTCGAAGCGCAGGCGCAGCGCGCGGCCGTCCTGCTCCAGACTGTTCTGCCAGTTGCTGTCGCTGGCCGGATGCGCATAGCGGGTGTTGAACAGGTTGTAGAGGCCCAGGCTCACCTCCAGCCCCTTCGCCCAGCGGTCGCCGCGCAGGATCAGATTGGAAAGCCAGTAGGCGTCCACGCTCGATCCGTCCATGGCGCGCCGCTCGCCGTCGTAGAGCAGTTCGTAGCCCAGGCTGACGCCGTGCCAGGGCAGCGGCGTCGAATAGTGCAGCTTGCCCAGCCAGCGCGGCGAGTTGGCCGGCCGGCCGTCCTCGCCGTCCAGGTGTTGGTGCGACAGGCTGGCGCGGAGGCGGGCGCCACCCGGCCAGGTCATCAGGCCGGACAGTTCCGCCCCCTTCGCCGTCACCCGCCCGCCGGAACGAAACTGGGTGATGCCGCCGACGTCGGTCAGGGTGATGAGGTCGTCCATGTCCCAGCGTTAGAGCGAGGCGCGCACGAACATATCGCCGCTCACGCGGGTGTCCGCCACCAGTTCGACGGTGTTGACGGTTTCGCCGCGCAAGGCCGGGTTGGCGAGCTGGGTAACACCGTCCTCGAAATCCCGCTCGTAGGCGTTGGGCGCCCGGTGCGCGCCCCCGTACAGGGCGCGCAGGGTGGTATCGGGTGTGGACCGCCAAACCAGGGCCAGGCGCGGACTGAGGGCGTTGCCGTCGCGCTCGACGTGGTCCAGCCGCAGGCCCAGGGTGGCGGTGAGCGCCTCAGTGATCCGCCATTCGTCCTGGACGTACACGCCGGCGCGGTAATTCGAGCCGCGCAGGGAGGTTTCCTGGCCGGGCAGGGTGAGATCGTCTTCGATTTGCTCGATGCGATAGTTGCGCTGCGCCTCCACCCCCAGCATGAGCTTGTGGCCGCTCAAGCCGGAGTAAATCATGCACGCCTCGCCGCCCACCCATTCGCCCTCGCCGGTGGAGCGGTTGGGCGCCCCACCGTACACCAACAGGCCCTCGTAATAGCCCCCGCCGGCGAACAGCCGGGCGGAGACTTCCAGGCCGCTGGCGTCGGACAATCCCTGGTAGCCAAGTTGCAGCCTGTAGCCATAGTCCCGCTGATACTGACCGGCAACCAGCGGGTCGGAGAAGAAGGCGGCGGTGGGGTCTTCCTTCTTGCGGTCGCCGTACAGCAGGTCCAGCGTCCAGGCGCCCTGGCCCAGGCGCGCGAAGAATTGTTTGTTGCGTATGCCGTCCATGCCCTTGGCGGTGCCGGAAACGTCGATGCCGCCCGGCCCGGCACCCGGATAGCGCATGCTCAGATCCTCGCCGCGCGCGTGCGTGGCCGCGGCCGACAACAGCAGGTCGGCCCCGTTGTCCAGCAGGCGTCCCCAACTGACGCGCCCGTCCAGGGTGGACTGGGGATGCTGCCAGGCGGCGCTCAACTCGCCGCCGTCCAGCCCCACGGGG
>VGXH01000241.1 GCA_016873405.1 bacterium | reverse complement strand
AAAATGGAGCACGAACCGAGACGCCACCGCCCGCGGACAGGCAAGCCGCCACGGCGCGCCGCGACGCTGCGCGGCGCGGTCTGCGCTCTCCTGGCCGCGCTGGCGGTGGCCGGTTGCCGCGGCGACGATCCGGAGCGGGCCCGGCGGCTGCAGGATCTGGCGCGCTGGGAGGACCGCCGCCTGGCCCCGGCCGACTCGCTGACCGGGGCCCTGACCTCGCGCGACCCGTTCGTGCGCCTGGCCGCCGCCCGCGCGGCGGGCCTGATCCGGAGGGACGACGCGGTGCCGGCCCTCGAGGCCCTGCTGGGCGACCGCAGCCAAGCCGTCCGCGCCGAGGCGGCCTGGAGCCTGGGCCTGATCGGGGATGCGCGCGCGCTGCCGGCCCTGTCGCGGGCCGCCGGCGACCGGCGCCCGCAGCTGCGCATGGCCGCGCTGGCGGCGCTGGCCCACGTGCCGGGCGATGGGGCCGCTCTGTTGGCCGCCACGCGGCTGGCCGCTCCGAAGGAAGCCGCCCTGGCCTGGGACAGCCTGCGCCAGCAGGCCGCGCGCGCGCACCCGGATTCGCTGCGCGCCGCGCTGGGTGCGGGGCTGGCGCGCGCGGAGTCGGATGTCCGCTGGCGCGCGCTCCGCTGCGCCGAACTGGCGCCGGATTCGACGTTGGCCCCGCTGCTGGCCCCGTTCGCGCGCGCGCCGCACGCCCAGGAACGCGTGCACGCCTACCGCGCGCTGGCTCGGCAGCGCGGCGTGGCGCCGCTGACCGCCGTGCTCGGCGGCTTCGACGCCCACGGCCGCTTCCGCGGGCGCGACCGTGACCGCGTCCTGATCGCCGGCTGCCGCGCCCTCGGGACGCTGGGCGCGCCGCTGGCCGCGCACGCTGGCGACGCGGACCACGAGTTGCTGGCGCAGGTCGCCGACCGCCTGATCGCGGCGTCGGCGGCCAACAGCCCCGGAGTCGCCGAGTGCGCGCTGGAGGCGATGGCCGCCGTGGTCGCGCGGGCCCCGCTGCCGCCGGAGGCGGTTCTGCTCGAGAGCCTGCTGCCGGTCTGGCGCCTGCGCCTGGTGAAGGCGGCGTCCGAACGCGCCACCGACGCTCGCGTGGGCGTGCGCGCGGCCGCGGCCGGCGCCTGGGGCGCCCTGCGCGGCGCGGCCGCCGGCCCGGGTCTCGAGCGCACGCTGGGCGCCGAGCAGGTCCCGCACGTGGCCGCCGCGCAGCTGCTGGCGCTGGCCCGCGCCCACTCCGAGCCGGCGCCCCTGTTGGCCGTGCGCAGCGCCGGGCCGCTGGCCGCGCACCCTCTGGTGCGCATCGCTGCGCTCGAGGGGCTCGCGTTCGTCGTTCGCGAGCGGCCGCGGACGCTGACGGCCGATCTGGGCCCCGCCGGCGTGGCCGCGATCCTGGCCGCCGCCACCGTCGACACCGCGTTCGCCGTCGCCGCCACGGCCGCCGGTCTGGTTGGCGCCGTTCCCGGCGACGAGCCGGCGGCCGCCCTGCTGCGCGTCTGGGCCACGGCCGCCGGGCCGGGCGCCGGCGACCTCCGGCGCGGGGTGCTGACGGGCCTCGAGCAGCTGTTCGCGCCGCCCGGCGCGCCCCCGCCCGCCGCCGCGGCGACCGCCCCGGGCGGCGCTGCGGCCGCGACCGCCGACACCGCCCCGCGCTGGGCGCCCGCGCCCGCGCTCGCCGAGCGCGCGCGTTCGCTGCTGCTGGGGGCATTCGCGGAGCCGGACCTGGGCGTGCGGCTCGCGGCGAGGGCCGCCGCGCTGGCCACCGGACTGCTGCCCGGCGAACTGGTCCCGACCGAAGCGAGCCTGCGCATGACGATGCCGGCCGCCGCGCGGCACCCGGCCCAGCCGCCGCTGGCGCTCCCGGGACGCGTGCCGGACCTTCGCTGCGACACGCCGCGCGGCTCGTTCCGCATCCGGCTGCACGCGGACGCGGCGCCGAACACCTGCGCGCTGTTCCTGACCCTGGCCGGGCGCGGCTGGTTCGACGGTCAGTCCTTCCACCGCGTGGTGCCCGACTTCGTCGCGCAGGGCGGCGACCCCGACGGCACCGGCTGGGGCGGCCCGGGCTTCTCGATCCGCAGCGAGGCCAACCGGCTGCCCTACCGGCGCGGCGCCGTGGGCGTGGCCGACAGCGGCCTCGACACGGGCGGCAGCCAGTTCTTCGTCACGCTGTCGGAGCAGCCGCACCTGAACGGGCGCTACACGCTGTTCGGCGACGTCGTCGAGGGCATGGACGTGGTCGACCGCCTGCAGATCGGCGACACCTACCGCTTCTCGATCGTGCCCTGACCGGCGCCGCAGCCCGCGGAGGGGAAGGACCCCGGGGAGGCCGTCCCCGGGGTCCACGCCCGCCGCGCCGCCGCCGCCCGGCCGGCGCTCAGGACCGCAGCGCGCGGACCAGCGAGGCCCAGGTCGGCGACTGCCCGTACATGAGGATGCCGAGGCGGAACAGCTTGCCGGCGCCCCGGGCCGCCAGCCAGATCGAGACGCCCATCAGCAGCCACGACAGGAGTATCTGCCACAGCGGCGGCGTCTCCATGCACACGCGCACGAACATCAGCACGGGCGCGAACAGCGGCACCAGGCTCAGGCCCGTCGCCAGCGCGGAGTTGGGATCGCGCATGGTGGGGGTCAACATCAACATCGGGATGACCAGTCCCATGCTGAGCGGGAACTGGAACTGCTGACTGTCCTGCACGGTGTTGCACATGGCGCCGACCCCGGCGTACAGCATGGCGTAAAGGAAGAAGCCCAGAAGGAACGACATCACGAACGAGACCAGGATCAGCGGGGTGATGAAGCTGATGTCGAGCGTGAAGTCGCCGAGGGTCACCCCGCGCTGCGACAGCGCGAAGAACGCCCCGGCCCAGATGGCGAACTGGGACATGCCCGCCAGCCCGATCCCGACCACCTTGCCCAGCATCATGTCGCCGGGCGAGACGCTGGCCAGCAGCACCTCGGCCATGCGGCTGCTCTTCTCCTCGATGACCGCCGTGAGGGTCTGCGCCCCGTAGATCAGGACCATCATGTAGATGATCATGAACAGGACGAACGCCATGCCGATCGACGTCGCCTCGTCCTGCGCCTCCTCGCCGCCCTTGTCGGTGACCGCGATCGCGCCGAGATCCACCCGCCCGGACAGGTACGTGAACAGCGAATCCGCCACCTGCGCGTGCCGGAACCGCTCGTCGCGCAGCACGCGGTTGAGAGCCGGGCGCAGCATCTCATCCTTCACGACCAGGGAACTGACCGACTTGTTGTAGAAGCTGGCCTGCCCCGTGGCGACGAAATCGGCGGGGATGACCAGTCCGCTGTGGACCGCGCCGTCGAGGATCATCCGCTTGACCGCGCCGACGGCCGCCTCGAGTCCTTCGGGGCCCACGGCCACCGGCTCGAGCGTCAGCCCCTTGCGGCCGTCGTCCTGCAGCGCCTCCGCAAGCGGACCCCTGACGATCCCGGTCTGATCGATCACGGCGATGGTGCGCGCCGAGTCCCCGCCCTTGTCGGCCGTCAACATCGGTATCAGGATGAACATCGACATCAGCGCGGGACCGAGCACGGTGCCGATCACGAATCCCTTCGAGCGAACCCGTTCGAGGTACTCGCGCGCGACGATGGTCAGGATCCGGTTCATGCCGCCACCTCCTGGCGACGACGCCGCACCGCGGCCAGGAAGATCTCGCTCAGGCTCGGGCGGTTGGCCGCGAACAGCGTCAACGGCCCGGCGGCCTGCAGTCGGGGCAGGAGCGCCCGGGGGTCGGCGCCTTCGGCCAGCAGCAGCCGCCAGGCGCCCTCTTGGAAGTCCTGCTGCGTGACGCCCGGCAGGTCCGCCGGCGGCGTCACCTCCCCCTCCCACGCCACGCGCACCGCGCGCAGCGGGAACGCGGCCCGCACGGCCGGCAGCGATCCGTCCAGGATCTTCTCGCCGCCCTCGATCAGGCAGATGGCGTCGCAGATGCGCTCGGCCTCGGCCAGCATGTGGGTCGAGAAGAGGATCGTCGTGCCCCGCTGCTTCTGCTCGACGATCATGTCGCGCAGCAGTTCGATGTTCAGCGGGTCCAGTCCGCTGAACACCTCGTCGAGAATCACCAGATCCGGTTCGCCGATGAACGTGGCCGCGAACTGGACCTTCTGCTGCATGCCCTTGCTCAGGTTGTCGACCTTGCGCTCGGCGTAGTCGCCCAGGCCCAGGCGCTCGAGCCATTCGCGCGCGCGACGACGCGCCTCCGCGCGCGGCACGCCCTTCAGACGCGCCAGGAACACCAGCCCC
>VGXH01000240.1 GCA_016873405.1 bacterium | reverse complement strand
AAAAGGGACAGGCATGAGCCAATCGAACGGACGCGGAGCCGGCGCCATCGCGCTGGGGATCTTCCTGGGCCTGGCCGCGCTGGGCCTGCTGCTGGGCCGCGGCGCCCTGCAGGTGCGCGCGCTGGACCGCACGGTCACGGTCAAGGGCCTGGCCGAGCGCGACGTGCCGGCGGACATCGCGCTGTGGCCGCTGCAGTTCTCGGCGGCGTCCAACGACGCGGCGGCGCTCCACACCACCGTCGAGGCGAACGCCGGGAAGGTCGTGGCCTTTCTCCGGGAGGCGGGCTTCACGGACGAGGAGATCACCGTCGCGCCCCCGATCGTGACCGACAAGCTGGCCCAGCAGTGGGGCGGCGACCACGTGCCGCTCCGCTACTCGGCGATGCGCTCGGTCACCGTGTACACGCCGCGCATCGACCTGGTGCGCGCCACGCAGAAGCGGCTGGGCGAGCTGGGACGGGACGGCATCGTCCTGGGCGGCGATCCCTACCAGGTGCAGACCCAGTACCTGTTCACGAAGCTGAACGACCTCAAGCCGGCGATGATCGAGGAGGCCACGCGCAACGCGCGCGAGGTGGCCGAGAAGTTCGCGCAGGACAGCCGCAGCCGGCTGGGCCGCATCAAGTCGGCCCAACAGGGCCAGTTCACCATCGAGGACCGCGACCAGAACAACCCGCACGTCAAGAAGGTGCGCGTGGTCTCGACCGTGGTCTACTACCTGGTGGATTGAACCCGAGACCCGCGACGGTAGCCCGTGCTGCACCTCCTGTTCAACACCCCCGCCCACGCCCAGGTCGTGGACGTCGATCCCCGGACCCTGCTGGCCCTGCGCGAGGCCGGCGCGCCGGTGATCGACATCCGACGCGAGGAGGAGTGGGAGCAGACCGGGATCATACCGGGTTGTCATCTGCTCACCTTCTTCGACGAATACCGCCGCTATGACCTGCCGGCGTGGCTCGCCGGCTTCGACCGCGTGGCGGACCGCGATCGTCCGTTCGTGCTCGTCTGCCGCAACGGGATCCGCACGCGTCGCCTGGGACGCTACCTGCACGGCGCCTTGGGTTGGCCGTGGGCGCATCACCTGGCGGGTGGGCTCACGCTGTGGCTGGCCGATGGGCGGGACCTGGTACTGCCGCCGGATCCGGCCGCCGCGCCGGGCGCGTCCCGGGACTGATCGACTGGACAACGCGCGCGCGCCGACCGCGGCGCCGCGCGCCGCGCCGCAGGAGGGCGCCAGCCCATGGCCTTCTACGCCGACTTCGCCGGCCACTACGACGCCGTGTTCCCGCTGCGCGGAGACGTCCTGCGGTTCCTCGAGCGCGAACTGCCGGTCGCCGGCCGCATCCTGGACGTGGGGTGCGGCACCGGCGCCTGCTGCGGGCACCTGGCGCGCCCCGGACGCCCGTGCCTGGGCATCGACCTGGATCCCGGCATGATCGCGCAGGCCGAAGCCCGCCATCCGGGCGCCGAGTTCCGCATCCTCGGCATGCAGGAGGTCGGCCTGTTGCCGGCGGGTTCGTTCGCCGCGGTCATCTGCCTGGGCAACGTGCTGCCGCACCTGCCGCTGGCCTCGCTGCCGGGCTTCCTCTCGGCCGTGCACCGCCTCCTCGAGCCGGACGGAACGTGGGCCTTCCAGACGGTCAACTTCGATCCCGTCCTGCACCGCCGCTCACACGTCTTCCCGGTCATCCGCGTCCCCGAGGCCGGGCTGGCCTTCCACCGCGCCTACGAGGACATCGGGCCGGGCCGCCTGGAATTCGTCACCGCGCTGACCGACCCGGACCGCGTCGTCTTCCGCGGCCGCGAGACGCTCTATCCGCTGACCAGCGTCGGCTACCGCGCGCTGCACGGGGCCGAGCGCTGGCAACTGGCGAGGCACGACGCCGACTTCAACGGCCGCGAGTTCGATCCCGAAGCGGATTCGGGCAGCGTCTGGGTGTGGCGACGCCGCTGAGCCCGCTGTCCCCGGGAATCGCCTTCGAGGTGCGCGGCTGCGGTTGAAATCCGGTCGCCGTCGCGATATCCTGTGGCTGCCGCCAGGCGCCGTGACCGGTGTCCGGGCCGTTCGGAGGGAGCCGACGGTCCCAGCCGGACCGCTCAACTTCCAGAGGAACGATCCATGCCCAAGACGGAGCTTCCGCGCACCCCTTGCCGCGCGGCCCTGCTGAGCCTCATTCTGGTCCTGGTCCTGCCCGTCATCGCCGCCGCGGCCGAACGCGCCCCCGCGCGCGTGTCCGGCGACTTCGCTTCCGCCATCGTCCTGGACGCCGGAACCGGCCTCATCCTCGAGGCCCATCGCGAGCACGACCGGCTGCCGCCCGCCTCGATGCTCAAGATGATGACCGAACTGGTCGTCCTCGAACGCGTTGCGGCCGGGTCCCTGTCCCTCGACGATGTCGTCACCATCACCGCCAACGCGGCGAAGGTCGGCGGCTCTCAGGTGTACCTGAAGGAGGGAGAGCGGTTCACCGTACGCGATCTGCTGATGGCCCTGGCCATCCACTCGGCGAACGACGCCGCCACGGCCCTGGCCGAGCACGTTGCGGGCGGCACCGCAGCCTTCGTCGAGCTGATGAACGCGCGTGCCCGCGACCTGGGCATGAACAACACGGAGTTCCACTCGGTCCACGGCCTGCCGCCGGCCCGCGGTCAGCGCTCGGATACCTCCACGGCGTACGACATGACCCTGCTCGCGCGCGAACTGCTGACGCATCCCGAGGCTCTGGAATGGGGCGCGATGATCGAGGCCCCGTTCCGCGACGGCACGTTCACGCTGCACAACCCGAACCGCCTGCTCGGCAAGTTCAGGGGCCTCGACGGCCTCAAGACGGGCTACACGAGGGCGGCCGGCTTCTGCGTCACGGCCACGGCTGAGCAGAACGGACTGCGCCTGGTCTCCGTGGTCATGGGCTGTTCGACGAACAACGCGCGCGCCGCCGAGACGTCGCGACTGCTGAGCATGGCCTTCGCCATGTACGAACCCGTGAAGATCATCGATGGCCCCGGCGACGCCCTGCCGCAGATGCTGGCGGTCCGCAACGGCAAGGTGAAGGCCGTGCCGGTGACCTATGGCGAGGCGCTCACGGTCAGCGTCCCGCGCGGCCGGCGCGCCGAACTGGTCATCGAGCGCGAACTGCCGCGCCAGGCCACGGCGCCGCTGGCGGCCGGCGCGGAGGTGGGCCGCGCCCTGGTGAAGCTGGGCGATCGCCTGCTCGGCTCGGTGCCCATCGTCACGATGCAGGAAGCCCCGCGCGGCAGCTGGTTCCACCGGCTGGTGCACTGATGGACGCCGGTCCGCGGCAGCGGCCCGCGGGACGGCCGGACGGGCCGCCGCCGCCGCCGCCGCGGACCCCCGGCAGTCGCGGCGCGATCGCCGTCCGCGGCGCCCTGCCCGCGCTTCTGCTGTCGGCGGCCCTCGGCGGCTGCGCCGGCATCTCGGGGCACGAGTGCCTGCCCGATCCCGCCCTGCTGCACGCGGCGCTCGCCGATTCACTGCAGATCGATCGCTTCCTGGGCGTGGGCCCGGTGGCCATGTCCGGCCGGCGCGCCGCCGCGGCCGGCCTCGCGCGCGAGGCCTCGGTGGCGGCGGCGCTGGCCGAGCGCATTCGGCTGGCCGCGGCCGCCGCCGATTCGGCGCCCGACGATCCCGACCTGTGGCTGGAAGCGGCCGCGGCCTGGCGCGCCGCCGGGGACGACCTCCACGCCGCGGCGTCGCTGGACGGGGCCGCCGCCGCCGTCAGGCGCCTGAACGACCCGGGCGCGCCGCTCGGCGTCCGCGGCGCCGCCTATCGGCGAGGCGCGGCCCTCGCCACGGCGCTGGCCCAGGCCTGGCACCACTACGAGCGCTCCGAGTTCGTCGAGGCCGACGACTGGGCCCGCGCCGCGTTGACCGCGGAGCCGGCCAGCCTGGCGGCGCTCCAGATCCGCGGTCTGGCGCAAGGTCGCCTGGGACAGACGGCGCGCGTCCTTGAGATCGCCGCCGAACTGAGCCGACGGGACGTCTTCTCGCCCTACGTGCCGTGGCTGCAGGCCGCGCACGACGAGGCGCTGGGCCGGCTGCGCGGCGCGCTCGGCCGCTGCCTGAACCTGACTCCGCACCCGGCGCGCGCGCTCGAGCACTACCGGGACATGGCGGCGCTCGCCGAGAAGCTGGGCGAGTGGACGCTCGCCGAGCAGTGGTACGCCCATTCGGCGGCCGCCAGTCCGCTCAGGGGCACGCCCTGCCTGGAGCGTGCGCTGCTGCCGCTGCCGGAGCCGGACCCGGACGGGGCACCGCCGCGCCTGGTGCCGGTATGGACGGCCTTCGGCCGCCACTA
>VGXH01000239.1 GCA_016873405.1 bacterium | reverse complement strand
CCCCCGCTGGCGGAACTCGCGGTCCGGTTCCGGCGCGTTCATCTGCTCGACATCGTCTTCCTCGACCAGGCCCGTCGGCAGGCGCGACGTCACGGCAACGTGACGCTCGTCGAGCATGACGCGACGAACCTGGTCGAGGCGCTCGACCGCGCCGTTCGCGGGGGCGACGGCCGGTTGCCGGAGCCGTCGCCGGCGCCGCCGGAGTGCGTGCGGGACGCCGATCTCGTGGTCTCGCTGAACCTGCTGTCGCAGCTGTGGGGCCTGCCCCGGGCCTACGCGGCGGCGAACCTGGACGATCTGGAGGACGAGCAACTCGACGCCTGGTGCGGCCGCATCGTCGCGGCGCATCTGGCGCTGCTGCGGTCGCTGGCCTGCCCGGTGTGCCTGGTCGCCGACCACGCCTATGCGAAGCGGGACCGGACCGGCGCCGTCGTCGAGACGGGCTCCACCGTCCACGGCCTGCCGCTGCCGGAACCCGAGGCGGTCTGGACCTGGGACCTGGCGCCGGTCGGGGAGAGCGACCGCGCCGTCTCGACCGAGCTGAGCGTGGGTGGCTGGAGCCTTCGCCGCGGCGCGGCCGCGGGCGGGCACGAGGGTCAGGAGCGCGCCGCGGAGGCCCGCCCGCCGGGAGTTGTCATCGCATGAACCTGCTCATCGTCGTCCCGATCCTGGCGTTGAAGTTCCTGCTGCCGGCGCTCTACCTGCGTTTTCCCTTCGCCGCCGGCTGGGCCAACTGGCTGCTCGACTCGATCGACGGCGACCTGCTGATGCCCGCCGGCCTGGACTTCGGTCTCTACCAGCACCTGGACAAGGCCGCCGACTGGACCGCCTACCTGTTCATCTTCATCTGGGCCTGGCGGCGGCCGATCCGGCGCGAGATCGCCGCCACTTTCGCTCTGCGCACGATCGGCCAGGCGCTGTTTTTCGCGACCGGCGACGAGATGATGCTGTTCTGGTTCCCGAACCTGGAGGAGCCGCTGTTCCTGGTCTACGTGACCATCGCCCGGTTCCGGGGCTGGGAGCGCGCGCAGGCGATCTACCGCGCGCGATGGCTGTGGATCTGGCTCGGCATCCTGGCCTACAAGTTCCAGGACGAGTGGTTCACGCACGTGGCCAACGTGGACCGCACGGAGTTCCTGCGGGGACTTCTCGGGTGAGCGTGGAGTCGCGGCGGGTTCCACAGAGGTTCCCGGATGTGCTATGATCACCCGGTTCCGGCAGCCACCGAACGACCGCACACGAGGATTGGTGCCTCATGTCCACCCGCATCCGTCGCCAGACCAGCACCCTGTGCACGATCCTGTTCCTGCTCGTCGCGGGCGCCGCAATCGCTCAGTTCGGCGGGCCGGGCGCCCTTTATGACGGCGGTCGCCTGAGCTTCAGCTACGCGCAGATGCCGTTCCCCTTCTACCGCGGCAGCTTCGCCGCGGAAGGTCCCGCGCTGCCGGCTGACGGCAATCTGCCGCCGGGCGCCGAAGCCGCCGTCGGCGGCGTCACCGCCCCGACCAGCCCCGATTCGGTGACGACGGTGATCTACGCGGTGCGGGCCAATCCCGCCGGGACCTACGACGGTTCCGTGATCGCCGTGCGGACCCTCGGAACGCTGGTCCCGGGCAACTACCCCGTGGATCTCACGACGGGTTCTGCCATGTTCCTGTTCGTGGACGAGGCGCAGCAGTTCTCGCTGCCGGACACGCTCACTGAGGACGGCATCCGGCAGTGGCTGCAGGACCTGGCCGCCGAGCACATCCTGGCCAGCGTCTCGGGCAGCATCCAGGTGGCGGAGGCCAGCTCGGACACCCTGCACGGCACCTTCAGCGGCCTGACCGCCGACTCCAGCAACCCGCTGCTCCTGGTGAACGTCAGCAGCGGTCGGTTTGCGCTGTCGGGACTCGACGATCCCGTGTCCGCGGTCGATCTGCCGCGCCGGGGAACGCCGTCGCTCGCCGTGGCGCCCAACCCCTTCAACCCCCTCACGACGGCCGCCTTCCGCTTGCCGACGACCCAGCGGATCGACGCGGCGGTCTACGACCTGACCGGCCGCCTCGTGCGCGTGCTTCACGCGGGCGAGCTGCCCGCGGGCGAGCACCGCCTGACCTGGCATGGCTGCGATCGAGCGGACCGCCGGGCGCCGGCCGGAGTCTACCTGATGCGGGTGCGCGGTCCGGGCTGGCAGGAATGCGCCAAAGTCGCGCTGGTGCCTTGACCGACGCCTCGACGTCGGCGCCTGAATCGCGACGCGCCGCCACCGGTCGGAGCCGCTTCAGGTTGAACGATCACTCCACTACGCCGGCCACCGCGCTTGCGCAGCCTTCAGCGCGCGCGCAGATGCTCGCGCTCGGCGCGGTGCTCGCCCTGGCGCTGGCGCTGCGCTGGTGGGCGGCGGCGGGCAACGGCTTTCCGACCGTCGACGGCACGCAGTACCTGCGCCAATCGTGGCAGCTGTGCTTCGCCGGCCGCCTTCCGTACAGCACGTTCCCGCCCGGCTGGCCGCTGCTGGCGGCCATCCCCCTGCGCTTCATGGCCGCGGACGACCCGCTGGCGATGCTGCGCGCCGCGCACATCGCCAACGTCGCCTTGGGCTCGCTGATGTGCGCGCTGGCGTTCGTGATGCTGCGGCGACGGCTGGGTTTCGCCTGGGCGCTCGGCGGCGCGACGGTCATGGCGCTGCTGCCGCAGCTCGTGGTCGCGGCGAAGAGCGACCTGTCCGAGCCGGCGTTCGGCTGCGCGCTTCTGGGGGCCTGGCTGCTGCTCGAGCGCCGGCGCGAGTTGCCGGCGGGGCTGCTGCTGGGCTACGCCTAACTGGTGCGCCCGGAGGCTCTGCTGGCCACGGCGGGTCTTGCCCTGTGGCGGTCGTGGAGAGGACGGCGCCTGCCCTGGCGCCTGCTGGCCGGGCAGGCGGTGGTGATGCTGCCGTACCTGCTGTTCCTGCAACAGGCCACCGGCATGGTGGCCCTCAGCGGCAAGGGCTTCGTGTTCCGCGAGGCGTTCGCTGCCTACCCCGGCGCGGCGTATCTGGGCCTCGTGGCGCGCCAGACCGGGCAACTGCTGGCGCTGCTGCCGGGGCAGGTGGGTCTGCCGCTGGCGCTCCTGGCGGCCTGGGGAGTGGTGCGCGCTCGCGGCGGCTGGGCGTGGCTGCTGGCGCCCATGCTGGCGATGCCGCTGGTGATCAGCCCGATTGGCGTGCGCTACTGGATGCCCTATGTGCCGTGGGTGCTGCTGGCCGCAGGGCTGGGAGCGCGCGCGCTGCGGGCGCCGCCGGCTGGGCGCGCGACGCCGAGGCGGACCCGGCTGCCGGCGGCCGTGCTGGCGGTCGCGCTGGCGGTCGGGCTGGCCTGGGCGGCGGTCGACGACGCGCCGCTGGTGTGGCGCAACACCGAGGCCTACCACGGCCTGAAGGACGCCGGGCTGTGGCTGCGCGGCGTGGCGACCCCGGCGACGAAGGTGGCCGACTACAAGCCGTACGCGCCCTACTGGGCGAACTGCGAGTGGGTGAAGTACCCTGATCTGCCGGACGCGGGCGCGTACGCGATCTGGGCGCGAAACCTGGATCTCGACTACCTCATCGTCAACGTCAAGACCGTGCAGCAGTACCTGCCGGGGCTGGACGGACTGCTGGTCAGCCCGCTGCCGCCGGAACTGGGAGCCAGGCTGGAGCTGGTGCACACCTGCCTGTACGAGCGCGTCGGCGACAACACCGTCGTCTACCGCGTGCGGCGCTGAGGCGCGGGTCGGCGCCCACGGAAGCCGCCGCTGTGCCACGCTCTGTGCCGCCGCCCTTCTCCTGGCGGCAGCGGCCGCTGCGGCCGCCCACCAGGCCACCTCGCGCGTGGGCGCCCGGCAGGGGACGTTCGCGCGGCGCATCAGGGGCGACGCGGCCATGTCCATGCGACCTGCGTCTGGAGTTCGGCGGTCGGCAACGGCATGCAGTATCGGGAGTTCGACGGTTTCTACCGAGCGCGTTGACTTCGCCGGTCCCGGTGCGCGACAATACGCGGGCGCGGCAATGCGCGGGCGCTGGCGCAGGCGCGGACGCGGGGCCGGCCGGGCCTCCCCGCCCGCCGGCGCCGCCGCAACGCCGACGCCGGTCCGGCCATACGTTGCCGGCGCACCGCCACCGGCATTCCTTCAGGACGACCAGCAGAGGAGCCTAACGTGCACGACCATCACAACCCGCCGACGACCAACCGCGGCCTGATCCAGTGGGTCGAGGAAGTCACGCAGCTGTGCCGGCCCGCGCGTGTTCACTGGTGCGACGGCTCCCAGCAGGAGTACGACGCCCTCTGCGAGGAACTGGTCCAGGCCGGGACGTTCACGAAGCTGAA
>VGXH01000238.1 GCA_016873405.1 bacterium | reverse complement strand
CGACGGGCCGGGTGACGGCCGCGTGCCGCCGGCTCCGGCTGTGCTGGTCGTGTGCGGCCGGGGCAACAACGGCGGCGACGGACTGGTGGTCGCGCGCCACCTCGCCGAGCAGGAGGTGCCTGTCGCGGTGCTGCTGCTGGGCGCCCCGCGCGATCTGACGCCGGACGCGCGGCGCAACCTGGAGCGGTTGCCCGCGACGGTCGAGGTGGCGCAGGCCGGAAGCGACGACTGGGCGGCCGCCTTCGCGGCACTGGCTGACGGCGCGGCGGTCGTCGTCGATGCCGTGCTGGGCACCGGGGTCCGCCTGCCGCTGGACCCGACGCTGGCGGAGCTCTTCCGCGTCATGAACGACGCCGCGGTCCCGACGCTCGCGGTCGACGTGCCGTCGGGCGTGCGTGGCGACGACGGGGCCGTGGACCCGGTGGCGGTCGCGGCGGACGTGACGGTGGCGCTCGGACTGCCCAAGCTCGGGCTGTTGCTGGCCCCGGGGCGCGACTACGCCGGGCGCGTGGAGGTGGAGGACATCGGCCTGGAGCCGGCGGCCTGCTTGGAGCTGGCCGGGCCGTGGCACTGGCTGCAGAGGAGCGACTATCTGGCGCTGCTGCCGCCGCGGCCGACGACGGTCCACAAGGGCGATTGCGGACACCTGCTCCTGGTGGCCGGCTCGCGCGCCTACGGCGGCGCCGCCCACCTGGCGGGCCTCGGAGCCCTGCGGTCGGGCGTCGGCCTGCTGACGCTGGCGGCGCCGGAGACGTTGGAAAGCGCCCTGCGCGCCGGGCTGCCCGAGGCCGTTCTGTGCCCCCTGCCGGCGACGCCCGCCGGCACGCTGGCGCCGCTTGAACACGGCGCGCTGCAGGCCCTGCTGGGCCGCGCGCGAGCCGTGGCCCTGGGGCCCGGCCTGGGCGATGACCCCGCCACCGACGCCTGGGTCCGCGACGTCGCGCGCGACACGGCGCTGCCCATGGTCATCGACGCCGATGGGCTGAACGCGCTGTCGCGCGGCGGCCGGGAGCCGGCGTTCGCCGGTCGCGAGGTGGTGTTGACGCCGCATCCGGGCGAGTTCGCGCGGCTGGCCGGACTGCCGGTCGCGGACGTCGCGGCCCGCCGCCTGGAGCTGGCGGCCTGGGCGGCCGATCGCTGGGGCGCGGTCGTCGTGCTCAAGGGCTCGCCGGCGATCATCGGCGTGCCGGGAGCCGGCGCCTGGCTCAACGCGTCCGGCGACGACGCGCTGGCCCGCGGCGGCGCCGGCGACGTGCTGACGGGCCTGATCGGCGGCCTGCTCGCGCAGGGCCTGACGGCGCGCGACGCGGCGCTGCTGGGCTGCTACGTGCACGGGCTGGCGGGGACCGCCGCCGCGCGCGAGTGCTCCAGCCGAGGCGTGCTCGTGCGCGAGGTGGCCGCGGCGATCGGGCCGCAATGGCTGGCGCTCGAGCGCGAGGCCAGCGGGATCGCCGCGCTGCGTGAACGGCTGTGGCCGTCGCTGCCGGATGCGGGGGCGCGATGAGGGTGCTGGGGATCGAGACCTCGTGCGACGACACCTCGGTCGCGCTCTACGACAGCGAGGGCGGCGTCGCGGCCAATCTGCTCAGTTCGCAGGTGGACCTGCACGGCGCCTTCGGCGGCGTCGTGCCCGAGCTCGCGAGCCGCGCCCACCTGGTCAACCTGCTGCCGATGGTCGATCTGCTGCTGGAGCGGCAAGGACTGAGACCGCGCGATCTGGACGGCGTGGCCGTCACGGCCGGTCCCGGCCTGCTGGGAGCGCTGCTGGTCGGCCTGTCGACGGCCAAGGCGATCTGCTACGCGGCGGACCTGCCCCTGGTCGGAGTGCACCACCTCGAAGGGCACATCCTGGCCAACGCGCTGACCGCGGAACTGGTGCTGCCGGCCACGGTGCTCATCGTCTCGGGCGGCCACACCGAGGTGGTCCATATGCCGGAGGTGGGCCGCTACGAACGTCTGGGCGGCACCCTGGACGACGCCGCGGGCGAGGCGTTCGACAAGACGGCCAAGCTCCTGGGCCTGCCCTATCCGGGCGGCCCGCCGGTGGACGACGCCGCGCGGCGCGGCACGCCCGGACGCTTCGCCCTTCCGCGGCCGCTCCTGGCCGACCCGCGCACGGTGTTCAGCTTCAGCGGCCTGAAGACGGCCGTCCGCACCGCCGTCGAAGGGCTGCCACGACCGCTGGACGAGCAGACGGTGGCCGACGTCTGCCTCGAGGCGCAGGAGGCGATCGTGGATGTGCTCTGCCATCGCCTGTTCCAGGGCGCGCGCCGGCGCCGCGCCCGCGCGGTCTACCTGGCCGGCGGCGTGGCGGCCAACGGCCGCCTGCGTGAGCGCGTGGGCGTCGAGGCGCCGCGCCACGGCCTGCACTTCCGGCCCCCCGAGCGCGTCTACTGCACGGACAACGCCGCCATGATCGCCTGCGCCGGCTGGTACCACCTGGCCGCCGGCCGCCGCGACCCCCTGACCCTCGACAGCTTCGCCCGCGCCCCGTTGGCGTCCTGGCGCTGATTCCGGCCGGGCATCCCGGGCCGCGAGCCGATCACGACAGTGGGTTCTCAAGGGACTCGTTTTCCGGCCGATCAGACTGCGGGGCCCCTGACCGCGGCCTCGCCACTCCGGACCGTCGCGCTCGGAATTGCCTGCGTGGCATGAGCTTTGCGATCCGGTGCGGCAGCGTCGGGCCTTCTGCGGGGCCCGTCGAGTGATCGCCCACGAGCCCCGGGGAGTCCATGGCCACCAAAGCCCGGATCCTCGTCGCCGACGACGAGCCGCACATCCGGCGAATCCTCCAGTTCCTGCTCGAGCAGGAGGGGTTCGAGGTCCGCCTGGCCGAGGACGGCGAAGAAGCCTGGCAGGCCGTGGCCAGCTTCCGCCCGGACCTGGTCCTGCTGGACGTCATGATGCCCCGACGGGACGGATTTTCCGTCCTGGAGATCATTCGTGCCGGGTTCGAGACCGCGCGCCTGCCGGTCATCCTGCTGACGGCCAAGAGCGATTCCGCCGACAAGGTCCAAGGCCTGCGCGGCGGCGCCAACGACTACATCGTCAAGCCGTTCAGCCACGACGAGCTGCTGCTGCGCGTCAGCAACCTGGCGGAGTCCACGCGCCGCGAGCGCGAGGCCAGCCCTCTGACCGGCCTGCCCGGCAACCGGGCGATCGAGCGCGAGATCCAGGCGCGTCTGGCGCGGGGCGACGACTTCGCGCTGATGTACGCGGACATCGACCGCTTCAAGAGCTTCAACGATCACTACGGCTACGCGCGCGGCGACCGCGCGATCTCCTTCACCGCCGGCGTGCTGGTCGGCTGCGCGCAGAAGTTCGGTCCTGCCGGTGTCTTCGTCGGCCATGTCGGCGGCGACGACTTCGTCGTGGCGACCGAGTCGGCCGGCAGCGAGGAACTCGGGCGCCGCATCATCGAGGAGTTCGACGCCGGCGTCCTGGCCCTGCACGACCCCGAAGACGCCGAGCGCGGCTACCTGGAGATGGAAAACCGCGCGGGCGTGCGCGAGCGGTTCCCGCTCATCGCGTTGACGGTGGCCCTGGTCGCCGACGTCAAGGGCCGGTTCACGCACCCGGCCGAATTGAGCGATACCCTGGCCGAGCTGAAGAAGTACGGCAAGGCCAACCCCCGCAGCGTGGTCGTCACCGAACGACGCTCGCGGGCGGGAACACCGGATCTCATCCTGTCCTCGGGCACCATCGCGGGCCGGCCCGGCCCGGGGCCCGCGGATGGAAAGCCGTCGGAGTGAGCCGGAGCGCCATGCCGATCGCCGTGCCCAGACAGAGCCAGCGCTCGCGCGAGATGAACGCGGTCGCCGAGTTCTGGTCGCGCCTGTCCCTGGCCGGCGAGACGCCGCCGGTGCTCCACACCGTGGAAGCGGCGCTGGCGGCGCTGCGCGTGCTGCCGGACCTGGCCGACGTGGCGGTGGCGGTCGATCCGGCCGCCGCCGCGGCCCTGGATTCGGCCTGGGATCCCGGGCGGGAGTGGTGCGCGGCCGTCCGCGGTCCGGCGGGCGAAGTGACCTGGAGCGCGCCGACCGGGGGCTGGGCTGCGGTGCGAAGCGCGGCGGCCGGCCGAACCGAGTGGGTCGGGGCGCCGCTGCCGGGCGTCGTGACCGTGGTGGCGGCAGGAGAGCCGCCCCTGCTGGCCCTGATCGCCGGTGGTCCCGGCGGCGCCGACGCCGACCAGGCGCGCCGGCGGGCCCTGGCCCCGGTGGCGGCCTCGGCCGCGGCCGCGCTCAGCACGCTGTCCGCGCTGGCGGCGCTGCAGTCCGAAGTCGTCCTCCTGGCGGGCGAGAATCACGCCCTCGGCCGCCTGGCGCGCCTGC
>VGXH01000237.1 GCA_016873405.1 bacterium | reverse complement strand
GGGGTGGCGTCCCTGGTCGACGGCAGCCTGCCGAGCGGCCGGCACGAGGCGGTGTTCGACGGCACGCGCTGCGCGTCGGGTATCTACCTCTGTCGGCTCAAGACCGCGGGTTTCGAGGCGACCGAGCGCCTGGTGCTGGTGAAGTAGTCAGGGCCAGGAGCCTGCGCGGTGGGCGGTGGCGTCTGCGCGCGGCGGGATGATCGCGCGACCGGCACGGCGAGATCCGGGCCTGGGGCTGAGGTGGGAGGGCATGCGCGGAAGTCCTTGAACAGCCGGGCCGGCGTCGGCTGCCTCCGCGCGCCTATTCCGCAGGGGCTTCGTAGGCGATCAGCACGCCCGTCTTGTCGTCCTTGCTGTGCATGAGTTGCACCGCGATGTTGCCCTTCTGGGCGCCGAGCATGCCGCCCTCCGGCCCCATCGCCGACATCTGCGGTTCGAAGCCGGCGGCTTTCAACTGCTCCATGTACTTGTTCGAGGCGTCGTCCGGGACGTCCTTGTACCAGACGTTGAACCGGCGCAGGCCGGATTCGGTGCCGCCGTGCACGCGCTCGATCGTGCCGTGCTCGAAGCGGGGCACCACGTCGAACATGTCCGCCGGCCACTGCGAGGTCTCGGTCAACGTGACCTCGCCGGTCTCGGTCTTGATCGTGATGTCGCCGTCCTTCATGTCCACGTCGGTCTTCTGACCGCTCGCGTGTTCGAGCATCTCCTCGGTCATCCGCTCGGCCAGCTGTTCGTCGGCCTGCTTCTTGCCGCAGCCGGCGAAGACCGCGACCGTGACGGTAAGCGCGAGGCAGATCAGCAGTCTCGGTAGCATGAGCCATCCCTCCCGTGGTGCGGGATCCTGCATGGTGGGCGAGATCGCGGGATTGTAGGGGAACGGCGGCGCCGGCGGCAAGAGGTACTGGCGAGTCACGGACGTCGCGTCCGCCGCCGTTTCGCATTGCCTCCGCCGCACCCGCGTGGCAAAGTGGCGTGGTCGCGGCCGTGTCGCTGCCGCGTTCGCCCCGCCCGACCTGACCAACCGCCAGCCGCCAGGTGATCCATGCGCCGATCCGGCTTGGGAATGCTCCTGCTGTGCCTGCTCCCGGTCGGGTGCGCCCCCGACCTGCTGCCGCCGGACGTCGTCGGCCCAGCCAACGGCTGGGAGGTCTTCCACCCGCTGCCCGGCGGCTACGACCTGAACGCGGTCAGGAGCCTGGCGCCCGGCAGCGTCTGGGCCGTCGGCGACCACGGCGTCATCGTCCACTGGGACGGCGCCACCGTGCGACGCGTGGACAGCCCCGTGACGGCGTCCCTGCAGGCCATCGACGGCTGGTCGCGCACCGACATCTACGCCTGCGGCGGCACGCACCTGCTGCACTACGACGGCCGCTCATGGGACATCAGCCGCCGCTTCGACGGTACGAGCCTCCACGATGTCCACTGCGGCGCCGACGGCCGGCTCTTCGTGGGCGCCGGCGACGGCCTGTGGTGCCGGCAGGACGGCGCGTGGCTGCGAATAGGCGGTCCTGAAAGCGATGTGCGCGCGGTCTGGACGGCCGGCGACGGGCGCGTGCGCGCCGGCGCGCTGGCCACGGTCTGGGTGGTGGCCGGCGCGGATGCCGTGCCGGAGGCCCAGTTCGGCCCGGCGCAGGAGGTGCGTGACGGCGACGGCGACTGGCTGTGGCTGGAGTACCCGTCCGGCACCGACTTCTTCTACCATCGCCGCTGGCCGGCGGTCTGGGAACCCTCCGGGGTGACGTCCTCGTGCGAGGCGATCGCGGACTGGGGCGTCCTGGCCCACACGACCAATGCCGGCATCCATCGCGGGTCGCTGGTCTGGCTGAACAGCGACGGGCGCTGGATCTACGGCCTGTCCACCGCACCGGACGGCTCCTGGCTGGCCTGCGGCGCCGGCGGCACGCTGATGGCCGGCATCGCCGAGGCCGACACCGTCCGCTGGCACGAGTCGGCACAGAGTATCGGCTTCCGGTACCTCAACGCGTTCGCCGGCACCGGCGCCAACGACCTGTGGGGCGCCGAATGGTACGGTCGCGTGCTGCACTACGATGGGCAGGGCTGGACGCGCGAGAACGCTCCGGTGTCCACCACGCAGAAGGTCGGCAGCGTGCAGGTGTTCGGCGACGGCTGGCTGGTCGCGCGCGGCGGCGACGAGGTGGCCGTGCGCTCGCCGCAGGGCATCTGGACGGCGCTGCCGTCGCCGGGCGTGGACCTGCTGCGCGTCTGGGCCGTGGCGCCCGACAGCGTCGTGACCGCGACGTTGTCGCGCTTCTCGCTCTGGGACGGCGGCGCCTGGCGCGACGCCGGTCCGGTCGGGGGCGTGTGCTGGGGCCTGACGGCGACCGAGGCGGGGACCGTCCACGCGCTGGTCGCCGCGTCGGAGGCCACACACCTGCGCCGCTGGACCGGCGCCGGATTCACGGCCGAAGCGTCGCTGCCGTACTCGACAGGCATGGTCCTGGGACCCGCCCGCGGCCGCGACGCGCTGTGGATCGCCGCCTTCGACCAGGACGACGCCGGCACGCGCGTCTACCGCCACGACCAGGGCGGCACGGTCGAGGTCACCGCCGGCGCCGGGCTGCGCGGCTGGCCGCGCGCGCTGACCGAGCTACGCCCGGACGACCTGTTCGTGCTCGTGGACAACAGCCTCTGGCGCCGGCACCAGGACCGCTGGTCGCTCGAACCAGGCCTGCCGCCCGAGGAGTTCACGACCATCTGGAGCCATCCCGATGTCGGCGTGCTCGTCGAAGGCCACCCGACGTTCCGCAAACGCTATCCGCCGGAGTGATCGCACGATGATGCCCACACCACCGCGAACCCGCGTCCTGCTGACGGTCACCTGCGCATTCGTCCTGGCGGCCGGCGATGCGGCCGCGGGCACCGCCCGACGGCTGGCCCTCGCCGCCGACACGGGCTGGCTTTCCGATGCCGACGAGACCCGGCTGTGGTACGCCAGCCTGGTCGAGCATCCGGACCAGGCCTACTTCGAGTTCGGCGACGTCCTGGCCGGCGGCGGCGCCGTCGTCCCCGACCAGGGTCTGCTCGGGCACGGCGGCGGCGCGCGCTTCGGCCTGGGTGGCGACGCGCGGTGGGGCCGGGCCGCGATCGAGTTCGAGGACGACCGCGAACGCGGCCAGAGCGACGGGGCCGTCGGCGTGGGCTGGGCGCGGCGCTTCGGCCGCCTCGCCGTCGGGGTGGGCGGACGGTTCACGACATTCGGCGGCTCGGAGGGCGGCTCGCACACCGGCTACCGCAGCGAATCGCAGTACTTCCATCGCTACGGAATGGGGCTCCGCTCCTCGCCGCGCGACGGGCTGACCGTGGAATGCGCCGGCGAGTTGGTCAGCAGCCAGGCCGAAAGCGGCGGCGCGCTGCACGCGCTGGACTACGAGAGCTCCTGGCGCTCGTTCGGCCTGCGGGCGCGGGCGGAGATCCGGTTGACGCCCCGCCTGGTCGTGGTGCCGCTTCTCGAGCGGCGGCGCGACCTGCACGCCGAGTTCGCCGCGGAACTGGGCGGACCGGCCGACGTGGATGATCGCCTGACCCGCGCGGGGCTGGCGGTCCGGACGTCCCCGCGGACGGGACTGGCCCTCGTCGTCGGCGGCGAATACCGCGTGGGTTCCGCGAGCCGGCGGGCCCGCACCGACGACGGCGTCGACTTCACCTGGACCGCCACCTCGCGCGACTTCTACCATCTGCGCGGCAGCGTGGCGGCCGAAGCCCGGATCAGGCCCTGGCTCACGCTCCGGGTGTCGGCGGTCTACCTGCGCACCGACGACGATCAGGAGCGACGGCACGACGCGGCGACCGGCGCCACGGAACTGCCGCCGCTCGAGCTGCGCCGCGGCACGTCGGTCGCCACCCCCCTGGCCGTCGGCGTGGGGCTGTGGCACGAGGGTTGGACGCTCGATCTGGCCTGGGTGGACCGGGCGCCACTCAGCGACGGCCTGACGGCGTTCGGACCGCTGACGGGCGGTGCGGACGGGTACTCGGCGCTGTCGGTGGCGCTGGATTTCTGAGGATCGGCGTCCCGTCGCATTTTCCCGCGCCAGACCGCCGCGCCTGTACTATCCTCCCGGCGGCCGGAGCAGGCCGCGGCGTCGCGGCGCGCCTGCCGGATCCGGTTCCAGAGGACCCCGGCCCCCAGGGCCGAGCCCCAAGGACCCCAGCCCCAAGGACCCCAGCCCCAAGGACCCATCCCCGTGACCACCACCCCCTTCAAAGGCATCATCCTGGCCGGCGGCACCGGCAGCCGCCTGCACCCGCTGACGCTGACCGTCAGCAAGCAGCTGATGCCCGTCTACGACAAGCCGATGATCTACTACCCGGCC
>VGXH01000236.1 GCA_016873405.1 bacterium | reverse complement strand
TCATCGCCCGCGAGCTGGTCGAGGGTTCGGACCGCCCGGCGTACATCGTCGACCCGGTGGTGGTCGACGAGGCGCCCGAGCGCGTCAAGGTCACCGGCATGAAAGCCATCCGTCGCAAGGTGATCAGCCACGCGCTGAACCAGATCGCCACCGCGCGCCGCTACGCCCGCGAGAACGAGACCTTCTACGAGTACCTGAACCTGATCGTCTGCCACATGGGCGGCGGCATCACCGTCGGCGCCCACGCGAAGGGACGCTACATCGACGTCAACAACGGCCTGGACGGCGAGGGTCCGTTCAGTCCCCAGCGCTCCGGCGGCGAGCCGACCGGCGACCTGATCCGCCTCTGCTTCAGCGGCCGCTACACGCTGGAGGAACTGCTGAAGCTGAACAAGGGGCGCGGGGGCCTGATCGACCTGCTGGGCACCGCCGACTTCCGCGAGGTGGAACGGCGCCTGGACGCGGGCGACGCGGAAGCCGCCCGGGTCTACGAGGCGATGGTCTACCAGATCGCCAAGGCCATCACCGGGCTGTTGCCGGCCTTCGACGGACAGCCCGTCGATCGCGTGCTCCTGACCGGCGGCATGGCGCGCAGCGAGCGGCTGGTGGCCGACCTGACGCGCGCCGTGGCGGCGCTCGGCTGCGGGGTCACGGCCTATCCCGGCGAGAACGAGATGCAGGCCCTGGTGCGGGGCGCCCTGCGCGTGCTGCGGGGGCGCGAGGACGTTCGCCAGTACGAGCCCGGCCCGCTCGAAGACCGCCCGGAGGCGACGGCATGACGGCGATCACGAGGCTCGACGACCTGGTGAGCGGACTGAAGGGCGCGCCGCCGCGACGCGTGGCGGTGGCGGCCGGCCACGACCCCAACACGCTGGACGCGGCGCTGCGCGCGGCAGCCGAGGGGCTGGCCCTGGTGACGCTCGTGGCGGACCGGCAGCGCCTGGCGGCGCTGACGTCGGCGCCGGGGTCGCTGCCGGCCGGCGTGACCGTGATCGACGAGCCCGATCCGGTGGCGGCGACCGCGCGCGCGGTGTCCCTGGTGCGCGCCGGCGAGGCCGACGTGCTGATGAAGGGCCTGGTCGCGACCAGCGACTACATGAAGAAGATCCTGGACCGCGAGCACGGGCTGCTGCCGCCGGGCCGCGTGCTGTCTCATGTCACCGTGCTGGAGTTCCCGGGCCTGTCGCGGCTGCTGTTCGCGGCCGACGTGGCCATCATCCCGCAGCCGGACGTGGCGGCGAAGCTGCAGATCGTCGAGTACTGCCTGCACGCGGCGCGCAGCTTCGGCGTGGCGCGGCCGCGCGTGGCGCTGCTGGCGGCGAGCGAAAAGGTCAGCCCGAAGATGCCGGCGACGATCGAGGCCGACGAGATCCGCCGGCTGGCCCGCGACGGCCGCTTCGGCGACGCGGTGGTGGACGGCCCGCTGGCTCTGGACGTGGCGCTCTGCCCGGAAGCCTGCCGCATCAAGGAACTGGATTCGCCCGTGGGCGGGCTAGCCGACATCCTGGTCTTCCCGAACATCGAGTCCGGCAACGTCTTCTACAAGACGGCGACGCAACTGGCCGGCGCGCGGGTCGCCGCGGCGGTGGTCGGCACCACGGCGCCCTGCGTGCTGACCAGCCGGGCCGACGACGAGGAATCGAAGCTGCTGTCCATCGCGCTCGGGTGCCGGCTCGCGGGCTGATCCGCGGCGCGGCGGCCGGCGCGCCACGCGAAGGGGCGCGTCCATGTCCTCCACGCACGACAACCTGAAGGAAGCGTTCGCCGGCGAGAGCCAGGCGTTCCAGAAGTACACCTCGTTCGCCGAGGCCGCCGAGAAGGAGGGGCGCCCCAACATCGCGCGCCTGTTCCGCACCACGGCGCAGGCCGAACGCATCCACGCCGCCGGGCACTTCCAGGCGCTCGACGGCGTCGGCAGCACGGCGGACAACCTGCGCGCGGCGATCGGCGGGGAGACGTACGAGTTCGAACAGATGTACCCGCCCATGCTGGCGCAGGCCCAGGCCGAGGGCCACAAGGCCGCCCGCATGTTCCGCTTCGCCGTGGAGGCCGAGAAGGTGCACGCCGAGCTCTACAAGCGGGCCCTGGCCGCGGCCGAGAAGGGCGAGGACCTGGCCGAGGCGAAGTTCTACCTCTGCCCGGTCTGCGGGCACATCGAGTTCGGGACGCCGCCGGCCAAGTGCCCGATCTGCGGCGTGCCGGCGACGAAGTACGTGCTGGTCTGAGCGCGTTCCGGCGCCGGGACCCGCGGCCCGCTCCGCGGACCCGGCCGTCGGCCCCGCTCGAAACGAAGGCCCCGCCGGCTCGCGCCGGCGGGGCCTCGTCGCACCGGAGTGCGTCCGCAGAGGTTACTTCAGCAGCGTCATGCTCCGGGTGATGTCACCCTCGGCCGTCCGCAGCCGGTAGACGTAGACGCCCGACGGGACCTGCACGCCGGCATCCGACATGCCCGTCCAGGTGTAGTCGTGGTGGCCGGCGTCGAGCTCGCCCGCCGCCAGCGTCCGGACCAGCGCGCCGCGCACGTCGTACACCCGCAGGTCGACCAGGCCGCGCGTCGGCAACGCGAAGCTGATCTTCGTGCTGGGGTTGAACGGGTTCGGCACGTTCTGGGAGAGCACCAGCCGCGTGGGCAGCTGGTCCTCGACGCCCGAGGTGTAGTCCTGCACCGTCATGGTCAGCGGGACCTGCACTTCGGGGTTGTTGATGTCGTTGCTGAGGATGCGGATCAGGCCGGTGTGCACGCCCAGCGCCATGCCGGTCGCGTCACAGGTCACCATCAGGTCGACGCTGCCGCCGGCCGGGATGGTCCCGGACGTCGGCGTGACCGTCGCCCACTCCGGCATCGCCTGGAACCTGATGGCCAGGTTGTTGTGCAGGTACGCCGCGTTGTAGACGACCTGCAGGCCCACCGTGCCCGTCGCGTTCTGGATGCCGACGGTCGCGCTGTTGGTCAGCGCGGTGCCGAGGTTGAGGTACTGGTAGGTGATGGCGCCGGCCGGCGTCAGGATGACCTGGAAGGTCACCGGCGTCGTCGTGCCGTAGCGCATCACGTTGTTCCACTGGACGACCAGGTTGCCGCCGACGTTCTGGTAGTAGATGTCCCCCGAGCCCGTGGCGCTCAGGTTCAGGTCGTCCCAGAACGCGGCCAGCATGTTCAGCGGGGCCGACGCGCTGGGGATGACCGTGTTCGAGTACGTCGTCGCCGTGCTCGTGAAGCTCAGCCAGCCGTTCGAGCAGACCCGGAACGTGGTGAAGTCCGTGCCGTAGTACTTGAACGTGAAGCCGATCGGGAACGGACCCGCGTTGGAGTCGTCACCGGTCGTCATCGCGGCCGTGCCCGTGCCGCTGATCTCGACCCAATTGAAGACCGGGCCGCCGACCTCGTCGCTGTCCTTCCAGCTGTAGCCGAAGGCGTCCGGCCCGCCGCTGCCCAGCGGCGCGATGCCGAACTCTTCGTCCACGGCGTCCTTCGGACGCTCGACGGCCGGGGCCGCGGCCTTCGCGTGCGCGATGACCTTGTTGTACAGCTCGGGCGACGGCACCGTGTAGCTCAGATCGCCCGCGCCGGTGTTGTCGATGCGCATGATGGCGGTGCGCTGCTGGTTCGGCGGGACCGTCACCGAGACCGCCGCCGGCATCACCACGATCCCGGCGTTCGCCAGACCGGTGCCCGTCAGGGCCACGGTCAGCACCGGGTGCGCGACGTCGTTGGTGGTCAGGGTCAGGGTGCCCGTGGCCGGGCCGACGGCGACCGGCGCGAACGTCACGTTGATCACCTGGGTGGCGCCGGGCGCCACGGCGAACGGAGCGGTCACGTCGGCCGTGAAGACCGGGTTGTCGATCGCGATGCTCGTCACCTGCAGGGAGGCGCAGCCGACGTTGGCCACCGCGGCGGCCAGGACGGCGTTCTGCGTCAGGTAGACGTCGCCGAACGCCAGCGTCGCCGGGGCGATCTGGGCGTCGGGAGCGCCGAGCAGGTTCAAGGTCACCGGGACCGGCAGGTCCGGCGTGTCGGGGTCGTTGCTCAGGATGTGCAGGTTGGCGCTGTAGCTGTCGCCGCACAGGTCGGCGGCGTCGAAGCCCACCGTCACGATGGCGGTGCTGCCCGGGGCCACGGTGCCCGCGTTCGGCGTCGTCGAGAGCCACGGCGTCTGCGCCTCGAAGCGGATCGCCAGGTTGTCGTGCACGTAGTTGACGTTGAAGGCCGGGGCCAGGCCCGCATCCCTGGTCTCGTTCTGGATGCCGATCGTGGCCTCGTTCAGGCGCGTGCCCTGCATCGACTGGTAATGGAACTCGATGCGGCCGCTCGGATAGAGGTGGATCTGGAACGAGTACGGCCCGCCCGTGCCCAGGCGCGGAACGTCCTTGTACTCGACGATCAGGCGCTGGGG
>VGXH01000235.1 GCA_016873405.1 bacterium | reverse complement strand
CCCGCAGGAGGTTGAAGCCCACCAGCACGTCGGACTCGCCCAACCGAAGGTTGCGCACGATCTCGATCCGGTCCAGCGCATTGATGTCCGAATGCAGGTAGGCCACCTTGACGCCGGCCTGTCCGACGTATTCGGTCAGGTCCTCGGCCATCTTCTTCGTCAACGTGGTCACCAGGACGCGCTCGCCCCGGGCGGTCACGACGCGGATGCGCTCGAGCAGGCCCCGTCGACCTGCCCGGCCACCGGCAGCACCGTCACCGGCGGATCGACCAGCCCCGTCGGTCGGATCACCTGCTCGACGACCTCGCCGCCGCACAGGCCCAGCTCGTAGTCGGCCGGCGTGGCCGACACGAAGATCGTGCTCGGCATGAGCTGCTCGAACTCCGCGAACAGCAGCGGCCGGTTGTCCAGAGCGCTCGGCAGCCGGAAGCCGTGCTCGACCAGGTTGAGCTTCCGCGAGCGATCGCCCTGGTACATGGCCCCGATCTGCGGCACGGTCGCGTGCGATTCGTCGATGACCAGCAGGAAGTCGCGCGGGAAGTAGTCCAGCAGGCAGGCCGGACGCTCGCCGGCCGCCCGGCCGTCGAAGTAGCGCGAGTAGTTCTCCACGCCGGCGCAGTGGCCGACCTGCTGGATCATCTCCATGTCGTACCGGGTCCGCGAGGCGAGGCGCTGCGCCTCGACGACGCGCCCGGCTCGGTCCAGCTCGTGCAGCCGTTCCTCGAGGTCGCGGGCGATCGCGTCGGTCACCGCGGCCGTGCCGCCCCCGGCCGCCACGAACTGGGTGGCCGGGTAGATGGCGGCCTGGGGCCGACGGCCTCGAGGGCGCGACCGGTGAGGGGCTCCACCCAGGTAAGGGCCTCCACCTCGTCGCCGAAGAACTCGATGCGCAGCACGCGCTCTTCGAACGCCGCCCGCACCTCGACGGTGTCGCCGCGGACCCGGAACGTCCCGAAGGCCGCGTCGCGGTCGTTGCGCGCGTACTGGATCGCCACCAGCGACGCCAGCAACTCGTCCCGATCGCGCGCCTGACCCCGCCGCAGCCCGATGATGCTCTCGCGGAACGTGAGCGGATTGCCCACGCCGTAGATCGCCGAGACGCTGGCGACGACGATGACGTCGCGCCGCGTCAGCAGACTGCTCGTGGCCCGCAGGCGCAGGCGCTCGATCTCGTCGTTGATGCTGGTGTCCTTCTCGATGTACGTGTTCGTGGCCGGGATGAAGGCCTCGGGGGGGAGATGAAGTACTCGACGGCGCTGCCGGGGAAGAAGCCCTTCAGTTCGCCGTACAGCTGGGCGGCCAGCGTCTTGTTGTGGCTGAAGACCAGGGTCGGCCGGTCCAGTTCGGCGATGACGTTCGCGATCGTGAACGTCTTGCCCGAGCCGGTCACGCCCAGGAGGGTCTGCCAGCGCCTGCCCGCCCGCACGCCGCCGACCAGCGAGGCGATGGCCGCCGGCTGGTCGCCGGTCGGGGCGAAGGGGGCCGTCAGCTTGAACATGCCCACGCTGCCCTCACGCCTTCCCGCGGGGTTCACCGCCGCCCGGCGGCGCGACCAGCGGCCACGGCTCGCCGTTGACCGTCAGCGCGCAACCGGCCCCGTCGTCCAGCGCCAGATCGAGGCGCTCCGCGACTCCCCAGTAGACGACGTAGCCGGAGCCGTCGGCGTAGGCGACTCCGGCCACGACGCCTGTCGCCGGCGCGGCGGGCGCCGCGCCGGCCGTCGCCCATTGGCCACCGGGGTGAACCCGGGCTCGCCGTCGCTCCGGCTGCGCACCGCCGCGCGCCGTTCCAGGCGCAGCCGCGCCACGAGTGGCCACGTCCGGCCATCGCTGAACACCAGGTCCGGCAGTCCGGCGGGCGCCGCCCGCGGCGCGCCGCCCGGCCCACCGGGCCCCGTCACCGCCTCGGCGGACCCGGCGTCCGTGGCCTGGCCCATCGCCGCCCGCGCCGGTTCCCGCGGCGCGTCCGCGCCCGCTTCGCCGGCCGGCGCCGGCCCCGTCGCCCCGCGCGGACCGGCCAGGCGCAGCGTGAGCAGGACCGCCGCCGCCAGCACCAGCCCGCCGGCGGCGAGCCGGCCCCAGGGCAGCCCCACCCGGCGGATCCTCACCGCCGGCGGGGCGGCGGCGGCGCTGGGCTCGCGCTGAGGTCCGCCGACCTGGCGCTCATAGGCGGCGAAGACCTCCGCCACGTCGAGCGCCAGTTCCGCCGCGCACGCGCGCAGGAAGCTGCGCGCGTAGAGCGGCCCCGAGAGGCGGTGGTATTCGTCGGCCTCCAGTGCCGCCAGCAGGCCGGCCGGGATCTTGGTGCGCTCGGCCAGGTCGTCCGGCGTCAAGCCCCGTTGCCGCCGGGCGGCCGCGATCATCGCCCCGGGCGTGGTTGGCGCTTCGGATTCGGCCATGGCCCTGCCTCTCGCGATCCGCGGTCCGGGTCAGCCGAGTGAACGGATCCGCTCGGCCAGGGTCGCCGCTCTGGCCTCGTTCTCGGCCAGCGACTCCCGCTGCTGCTGCACGACCGCCGCCGGGGCGTTGGCCGTGAACTTCTCGTTCGCCAGCTTGGCGCGCGTGGTCTGCAGCCAGCCTTCGAGCTTGTCGAGTTCCTTCTGCAGCCGTTGCCGCTCCTTGTCCAGGTCGACCAGGCCCGCCATCGGCAGGAAGACCTCCACCGCGCCGCAAACGCCCACGCCGGCGGGCGACGGCGCCGGTTCGTCGCCGGACACGGTCACGCGCTCCAGCTTCGCCAGCAGCGCCACCAGTCCCGCGGCGGCGCGCAGCCCCTCGCGCCGTGCCGCCTCGGGCGCGCGCAGCACGCCTTCCCCGCGCAGTCCGGGCGGGACGCCGAGTTCGGCGCGCAGGTTGCGCAGCACGCCCACGATTCCCATCACCTCGGCGAACGCCGCCGCCTCGGCCGCGAACGGCGCCGGACCGCCACAGGTCGGGAACGACGAGGTCATGAGGAAGCCGTCCGCCGGCGGCAGACGACTCCACAGTTTTTCCTCGGTGATGAACGGCATGACCGGGTGCAACAGCTTGTAGGAGACGCCCAGGCTCAGCACCGCCACCGCCAACGCCGGCCCCCGCCGCGTCTCGTCCCGCAGGCGCGGCTTGATCGCCTCGAGATACCAGTCGCAGAATTCGTGGCGGAAGAAGTTGAAGACCTCGTACGAGGCGTCGTTCAGGCGCCGGCGTTCAAGACCGGCGTCGCAGTCGGTCGCCACCCGGTGCAGCTGGGCCAGCAGCCAGCGAAAAGGCTGTCCGCCGGGGCCGCCGCCCAGCTCTCGGCCGAAGCCACCGCCGCGAGGTCCAGGCGGCGCGGAGCCGCCGCGGCGCCCGCGGCCGGAGCCACCGCCGCTTCGTCCCAGACGCCCAGGACGAGCTTCGTCGCCTGGAAGATCTTGTTGCAGAAGTTCCGCCCCACTTCGAGCGTCGACTCGTCGAAGAAGACGTCCGCGCCCGTGGGCGTGAGCATCACCAGGCTGCAGCGCAGCGCGTCGGCCCCGTACTTGTCCATCAGGTCGATGGGGTCCGGGCTGTTGCCGAGCGACTTGCTCATCTTGCGGCCCTGGCCGTCGCGCACGATGCCGGTGAACAGCACCTCGCCGAACGGCTTCTCGCCGAGGAACTCGTAGCTCGCCATCACCATGCGGGCGACCCAGAAGAAGATGATGTCGGCCGCGGTCACCAGCACGGAGGTCGGATGAAACCGCTTCAGGTCCGGGGTGGCCTCGGGCCAACCCAGCGGCGAGAACGTCCACAGCCAGCTGCTGAACCAGGTGTCCAGCACGTCCGCGTCGCGGTCCAGCGCAGTGCCGCCGCAGGCCGAGCAGGCCGCCGGCGTCGCGGCCGCGGCGTTCTCCGCGCCGCAATTCCGGCAGTACCAGACCGGGATCTGGTGCCCCCACCACAGCTGGCGGCTGATGCACCAGTCGCGGATGTTCTGCATCCAGTTGTTGTAGACGCCGACCCAGCGGTCGGGATACAGGCGGATCTCGCCCTCGGCGACGGCCGCGAGCGCCGGCTCGGCGAGCCGATCCATGCGCAGGAACCACTGCCGCGACAGGTACGGTTCGATCATCGTGCCGCAAGGGGGTCGTGATGCCCCACCTGGTGGAGGTGCTTCTCGACCTTGTCGAGCAGCCCCGCCGCCTCGAGCGCGGCGACGACCTCCTTGCGGGCCCGCTTGCGGTCCAGGCCCTCGAAGCGCCCGGCCGCCTCGTTCATCACGCCCGCCGGCGTCATGCAGACGACCTGCGGCAGACCGTGACGCCGCCCGACCTGGAAATCGTTGGGGTCGTGGGCCGGCGTGATCTTGACGAACCCCGTGCCCTTCTCCGGGTCGGCGTGGTGGTCGCCGATCACCGGGATCTCGCGCTCGGTCAAGGGCAGCTTCACCAGCCCC
>VGXH01000234.1 GCA_016873405.1 bacterium | reverse complement strand
GGGGGGCGGCAGCGCGCGGATGGCGCCGATCGCGGCGATCACCTCGCCCACGCCGGCGCCCAGTTGCGGCGCCACCTGCGGCACGTAGGACAGGCGACCCTCCCGCTCCCGGCGCCAGGCCGCCGGCTCGCGCCCGTCCAGGCGCACCTCGCCGTCGACCGCCAGGATGCCCATCAGCACGCGCGTCAGCGTCGACTTGCCCGAACCGTTGGGCCCGATCAGCGCCACGCGGCGCCCGGACGGGATCTCCAGCGTCAGGTCGTCCAGCGCCGTCACGCGCCCGAAACGCTTGTTCACGCCGCGCAGTTCAATGCGCACGGGGCACCTCCGGCGGCAGCGGCCGCCGCAACCGCGGCGAGGCGTCGCTGAACAGCACCTTGGGCGCCAGCATGGGCAGCACGCGGCTGACCACGTCCAGCAGCCCGAGCGCCGGCGTGCCGCGGAGGAAGCGGATGCTCTCGCGCGTGCTGGTGATCTGGCTCGACAGCGAACTGGGCTCGTGCGGCACGTCGCCGGTGCCGTCGCCGTCCAGGTCGAACCCGGCGTAGTCGTCGAAGTAGTTGCCGGCCCAGCGCACCTGCGTGGCGTCGCCGTGCCCGCCCACGCGCACGGTGGTCGCGCAGCCGTGGAAGGAGTTCTCCAGGAACGTGTTGCGCCGGACGCCGGCGTGGAACGCCACCCCGATGTCGCAGAACTCGAACGCGTTGCCGGTCACGCGGTTCTCGTGCGTGATCTGGACGGGCGAGGTGTCGACGAAGACGCCGGTCGGGTTGCGCACGAAGCGGTTGCCCGACACCACCACGTCGCCGGCCTCCTTGAGGCCCAGTCCCATGCCGTCGTTCGGGTCGGCCGCGGCCATCAGGTTGCCGGTCACCTCCACGTGGTCGCAGTACATCACGAAGACGCCGACCAGGTTGTGCAGGTAGACGTTGCCGCGCACCTCGTTCCGGCTGCTGTACATGAAGTGCGTCCCGTAACGCCCGCGCACGACGTAGTTGCCCGTGATCACGTTGCCCGGCGAGTACCAGACGACGATGTCGCGGCTGTCGCGCACGAGATTCCCCTCGATGCGCGCGTCCCGGACCTCCCACAGGCGGATGGCGTCCCCGCGCAGGCCGAAGTCGCGCACGCCCGAACCGACGATCTCGTTGCCGACGATGCGCGTCCGGCGCACGCCGCTGGCGGCGATGCCGAACAGCCCTTCGCTGACGATCAGGCCCTCGACCACCGCATCGTCGCCGCGCACGTGCACGCCGGCATCGGTCTCCTCGAAACGGCGTCCGCTGCCCGCGACCGAGAAACCGAGCAATCGCACGCTGTCGGCCTTCACCTCCACGGTCGTCCCCGTGCCGCGCGAACGGATCACCGCTTCCGGCGGACCCCACAGCGTCAGCGGCCGTTCGATCACGAGCGGGCCCTCGTGCTCGCCGGGGGCCAACACCACGACCGCGCCCGCCGGCGCCGACGCCACGGCCGCGGCGAGCCCCGCCCCGGCCGACACGACGATCCCGCCGGCCGGCCGCTCCGGCCGCGCGCGCTCCGGCGGCGGCGGCAGTTCCCCGGCCGCGGCGGACGACGCAAGGCAGAGCGCCAGCCAGGCGCCTCCGGCCATCGCTCGCCCGCCGCGTGCGCGCCGCCGCCGCAGCCGGGGTTTCGGATGGTTGCGGGCGTTCATGCCGGGATCCTCCGCCGGCCCGCGGACGCCGGGCGTCCGCCCGCGGGCCGGCTCCGTCGCTTCGATCGTCAGCTCGGCTTGACCAGCAGGTAGCCGGCCATCTCCAGGTGCAGCGCCGAGCAGAACTCGGTGCAGTAGTACGGGAAGACGCCGGCGCGGTCGGCCGTGAACGACACGTTGCAGACCTTCCCCGGCTCGATGCTGAGGTTGACATTGTACATGTCGATGCAGAGCCCGTGAGTGGCGTCCAGCGCCTGTTCCAGGCTGGTGGCGTGGATGTGCACGCGGTCGCCCTGCTTGACCTCGATGATGTCCGGGTTCAGGTGGCTGCGCACCAGCGTCATGTAGACGTGAACGCCGTCGGCCTTGCGCTCGACGCGCACGTTCTCCTCGCTGAGGGTCGCGTGCGGGTCCGCGCTCATCGTCACGGGGTTCATGCCCACCGGCGTGTACATGTCGATCGGCTTGAGCTTGTCGACGCTGATCATCTGCGCGTAGTGCGGCTCGCCCAGCGGCAGCGGCATGTCGTAGATGACCTGCATCTTGTCGCCCGAGATGTCGAGCAGCTGGAAGTTCTGCGGCAGCAGCGGGCCCACCGGGTTGAAGCGGTCGATGGCCCACTTGTTCATGGCCACCAGGTACTTGCCCTTCGGGTGCAGGGCGTCGCCCTCGGCCGCCGAGATGTGGCCGATATTGTAGTGGACCGAGGTCTTGTCGATCAGCGTCAGGTCCGCCAACGACCACTTGGCCACCTTCGACTCCAGGAAGATCGACGTGTAGCAGAAGCCCTTGTCGTCGAACTGGGTGTGCAGCGGCCCGAGCCCGATCTCGACCTGGCCCCGGATCGACTCGCGGAACGGCAGGATGGGCACGCCGTAGGGGTCCTTGCCCTCGTGGGTGCCGGCCTCCATGAGCGCCTTGATCTTGCCGAAGTCGTAGACCGTGGCGTGCGTGTCCAGCTTGCCGGAGACGACGATGTCGTTGCCGTTCGGCGCGACGTCCACGCCGTGCGGGCTCTTCGGCTCGGGTATGAAGGCCAGCAGGCCCTCGGCGATGGCCGTCTCCAGGGCGATGACCCGCATGCCGGCGATCGTCTTCGTCTTGCCCGCCTTCACGACCGCCTCGGCCTTGCGCCAGTTGAAGACGTGCAGGAAGTCCATGTCGTTCTGCGAGGCGCCCGACTCCAGCGGCGGCTTGCCCTCCTGCAGGCCGCCGGTGGCCCGCTCGGTGTTGACCGAGTTGCAGAAAGCCCAGCCGTCGCTGACGCCCTTGCCGGCGTCGGCCAGGTCCTGCATGTACGGCGGCAGCTCGACCGCCCACGACTCCTCTTTGACGATGCGCCCCGTGGCGCGGTCGAACTTCCAGAAGATCTGCGCGCCGCGGTACTTGTCGTTGTACTCGGAGATCGGCGCATACACGCCGCCTAGGGGCGCGGCCTGCTGCGCCGTCTCGATGACGTACTCGGTGTTCGGCGTGACGAAGGTGCCGCCGTGGTCGTTCATGATCAGGCCGCTCTGCACGATCTGCTTGGTGGCGAAGTCGCGCAGGTCGATCACGGCGATGCGCGCGTTGGCCTTGTCGTTGGCGAAGATGAACTGGCCGTCGTAGTCGGCGTTGGTCTCGCTGAACGCCGGGTGGTGCATATCGCCCCAGGTCAGCATGTGGCCGGCGGGCGAGCCGCCCTTCAGCACGTCCTGCGTCTCCTGGTCGAAGCCGTAGCCCTGCCACGGCTCCGGCGTGAAGACGCCGATGTACTTGAGGATGCGCATGCTCGGCACGCCGATGACGATCATGTTGCCGCCGTGCCCGCCCGAGGCGAAGAGCAGGAACTCGTCGCGCTTGCCGGTCGGCGTAAACGTCTTGAGGGCGGCCGTCACGTCTTCCTCGGTCAGCCCGCGCGCGAGCATCAGCGCCTTGAGGTCGGCGCCGGCCGCGACGCCGGCCTTCTGGCCGCCACCGCAGGAGGCCACAGCCACCAGCGCCGCGACGACGATCACCAGGGCGATCCCCAGACGGGGAACAGTGCGCAGACGATTCATGGACTCGACCCTCCCGCGTTGGCCGGCGGCGCGACGCCGGAGCGCCGCCGCCGGACGTTATGGCTACAGGTTCCCGAACGAACGGACCTTCTCGCGCAGCGCGGCCACCACGCCGGGCTTCGCTTGCAGGTCCGGGTTGGCGACCATCTGCGGGCTCTTGCCCACCGCGGCGCCGCCGTAGATGATGGCCTTCTCGATCTCCTCGTCGGTCACCGTCTTCTGCCAGGCCGCATCCGCGTAGTTCCGCGGCTTGGGATTCAGGCCCGCGGCGCCCGGGCCATCGCCCCGCCCGAATTGGCCGTGGCAGGTGGCGCAGCGCAGCGTGAACAGATCGTGCGCCTCCTTGCGATCGGCGGCGCTGATCGAGACCTTCTGCCCCTTGGCGCCGCCTCCGGCGCCGGCGCCCGCCGCTTCACCGCCGCCCTTGCAGCCGGCGCCGGCCAGGACCAGGGCCGCCGCCAGCGGGGCCGCCGCCGAGAGCTTCTTGAGGAACTCCGCACGCATGGATGGCTCCATTTCTTTCTTCGCCGGTTTCGGACACGTCTGCCCAGCGCCCCCATCTCAAACACTTAGCTCATGTGATAGTGCGTTAAGAGGGCGAGTGCCATTCTTAGTTGAAAGTTGAGCGGCTCCACCACCCGTGGTTACATGGGGTTGTCGAAGACCTCAGCCACGAACGAAGGAGCCAGTCATGAGTGT
>VGXH01000233.1 GCA_016873405.1 bacterium | reverse complement strand
GGCGGCTGGCACCATCTCTTTTTCGGCGAGTTCTATCAGCCGGGCATCACGCTGGTCTCGGCCACCGATCCGGCCGGCTGGACCATGGGCAACCGTGTGCTGCTGGACTCGGGCAACGCGCCGGAGATCAACGAATTCGACCCCGGCATCCGCGTCTTCTCGCGGATCGCGGCGCACCAGCTGCCGCAGACGTCGAACATCGGCTACGCGGTCCGGCTGGACACGCTGCGCACGCAGCCCAACGGTTCGGCCCCGACGGTGTGGCGGCCGCACCCGCTGGACCAGGACTGGGCGCTGCGCACCGGCTCCTCGACGCTGGGCAACCCGATCTTCGGCGACAACCCGCGCTACCGCGGCGAGCCGACGGTGGGCCTGGTCGGCCACGGCTACTTCGGCAGCCGCGAGTACTATCCCGGCCCGCTGTCCGGCCGCGGCGCGCCCGGGGCGGCGCTGGGCGACTTTGCGATCGGCCGCCTGGAGAGCCATCCCTTCACCGTCACCGGCAACAGGATGCGCCTGCTGGTGGGCGGCGGCGATTTTGCGGCCACCTGCTACGTGGCGCTGGTGGACGCGGACGACGGCGCGGTGCTGCTGAGCGAGACCGGCGGCGGCAACCCGACGATGACGCCGCGGCAGTGGGACCTGACCCCGTACCGCGGGCGCCTGTGCCGGATCGTGATCGTGGACCAGGAGACGGCCACGGGCGGGCACCTCAACGTGGACGAGATCGTCGAGGAACTCATCTACACCGCCGCCGCGCCGTCGCCGGCAGCATCCGGGCCGCTGGGCGCACTGAGCCTGCAGCCGAATCCGGCGAACCCCGCCGTGGAGATCCGCTTCGAGCTGGCGCGGCCGGCCCGCGTGACCGTGACCGTGCACGACCTGGCCGGGCGGCTGGTGTGGTCGGCCGGCGAGCAGGCGTTCGCGGCGGGGCCGCAGTCGCTGCGCTGGCGCGGCGAGGCGCGTGGCGGCCGGCCGGCGGCCTCCGGCGCCTACCTGGTGCGGGCGCGCGCGGACGACGGCACGGCCGTGTCCGCCCGCCTGACCCTTCTCAAATAGCTACCTGAACAGGGCCCGCACCGAGCCGAGGGAGCGCTTCTCCTCGGCCACGTTGCTCTGGCAGTCGACGGCCAGCGCGAACGAGCCGGTCACCGCCGAGTCCGGCTCGCGCCGCGTGTCGACCGCCAGGTAGACCGTGACCGGGTCGGCGCCCGTGTGCGACCAGTCGAGAGCCTCCTGGTGGCCGCCGGCCCGCGCGTCGATGAAGCCCAGGCAGACGGCGCCGGGGCCGCAGCCGTCGAACAGCCACAGGGCCAGATCCAACGTGGGAGCCCGCGGGTCCGGCGTGGCGCGAGCCCTCACGTCGTGCAGGCCGGGCACCGTCAGCTCGTACCAGGCCTCGCCGCCGGGCAGCAGCGCCGGGCTGCAGTCGTAGCTCTGGATCAGGTCCGGCGCGCCGGCCAGCGTGGTGTCCCAGCCCGTGCCGCCGCCGCAGGCCACGGGCGTGGCGCCGCCCGCCTGGCAGACCTGGGGCGGCACGCCCAGCCAGCGCGTGGCCAGCGTCAGCGTGTAGGGACCGGTCGCCCCCGGCGTGTTGCCGTAGCCGTCGACGACCAGCCACCAGGCGCCGGGCGTCAGCTCGGCCACCAGTTCGAGGTTGGCGCCGGCCAGGCAGGCGTCCGTGTCGCAGCCGTTCAGCAGGAACAGGTCCAGGTCCTGCGCGCCGAGGTCCGACAGCGCGGCGCGCAGCTGAAGGCCCTCGACCACCTCCAGGCGGTAGATGTGCTCGGGACCCTGCTCGGGCCAGGGGCGGCAGCCGTAGCCGGGCAGCAGCGAAGGGGCGCCTGTGGTGTCGCCGCTGATCACGGTGTCCCACAGCGCCGCCGTCAGGGTGAAGGTGTCGCGGCCCGTGCAGTCGAACGGGGTCAGGAGCCGCGGCGGCGCCGGGGCCAGGGGCTTGGCTCCGTCGTCCTGGTAGAGGACGCGGGGGGGCTGGGCGGCCGGGGCGGCGGCGGCCGTCAGAGCCAGCAGCAGGAACGGCAGGCCGCGGCGCGCGGAGCGGGACAGATGGATCATGTTGGCGGGCTTTCACTTTCCGATCAGGGACTTCAGGCACCGGGACATTGTAGCACCGACTTGGCCGCCGCGCGACGCGCAACCCGACGGCGCAAGGCCCGCAAACCGGACCGGGACGATTCCGGATCCGCCGTGTTGAAAAGAGGTTAACTCGTACATGGATTTTGACGATAGGTGCCGCTGAACCTAGTTTTGCCGCACGCCCCGCCGCGCGGGGCGCCCGGTGCGCCCGCGCGGATGAACCGTCCCAGCAAGGAGCCGAGCGATGAAAGTCAACTTCGTGGACCTGAGGGCCCAGTACCTGTCGATCAAGCCCGAGATGGACGCCGCGATCGCGGGGATCCTCGAGAGTTGCGCTTTCGTCAACTCGAAGTCGTTCGAGAAGGACTTCGCGGAGTACCTCGGCGTCAAGAACGTCGTGGGCGTGGGCAACGGCACCGACGCGATCTGCATGGCCGTGCACTGCCTGGGCATCGGGCCCGGCGACGAGGTGATCTGCCCGGCGAAGGCGTTCATCGCCACGGCGGAGGGTGTCGGCTGGACCGGCGCCACGCCCGTGTTCGTGGACTGCGAATCGCAGTACTTCAATCTGGACCCGGCGAAGATCGAGGCGGCCATCACGCCGCGCACCCGCGCCATCGCCGCGGTGCACCTGTACGGCCAGCCGGCGGACATGGACCCGATCATGAAGATCGCCAGGGAGCACAAGCTGCTGGTGATCGAGGACTGCGCGCAGTCGCACGGCGCCACCTACAACGGCAAGAAGTGCGGCACGTTCGGCGATGTGGCGTGCTTCAGCTTCTACCCCGGCAAGAACCTGGGCGCCTACGGCGATGGCGGCGCCGTCGCGACGAACAGCGACGAGCTGGCGACCCAGATCCGCAAGCTGGGCGACCACGGTTCGAACGTGAAGTACCGGCACGATTTCGAGGGCATCAACAGCCGCCTCGACGGCATCCAGGGCGCGGTCCTGTCGGTCAAGCTGAAGCACCTCGACAAGTGGTCGGACCGGCGCATCGCCATCGCCGCCCGCTACAACGCCGGCCTCAAGGACGTGTGCAAGGTGCCGCCGACGGCCCCCGGCCGCCGGCATGTCTGGCACCTGTACGTGGTGCAGGTGAACAACCGCGACGAGGTCATGAAGCACCTGGGCGACGCCGGCATCGGCTGCGGCATCCACTACCCGGTGCCCCTGCCGGTCACCCCGGCCTACGCCCACCTGGGGTACGGGGCGGAGCAGTTCCCGGTGGCCTGCGGGACGGCGGACAAGCTGGTCAGCCTGCCGATGCACGCGGATTTGACGGATGAGCAGGTGGATTTCGTGATTCAGGAAGTGAAAAAGGTGGCCAAATAGGTCCTTGGGGCTCAACCGCTTGGGCAGACGAATCCATGGTATGGGCAACGGGCTGGAGGCGCGACTGTTGCGCTGGCCGGCCCGTTGTCGTATTATTCGGGATGGGGAACGAATATGCTCCGATCTGCGCCCGGCGCAGCCGTCGAGTCGCTCACCGCCCCGTGCGCCGCCCAATAGTTCATCTGCGTAGTCGTGCCCACGGAGGCCTCCGGCTGAAATTGCTAAAGTCCTTCTGAACGCAAGCGATACCGCGAGAGTGGCATGTCCAGGAACGGGCCCGGGTGCATGGGCCTCCGGTTCGGCCACATCTTGGCGGCATCCGTGTGGATTGTGTCCAAGGAGAGCGATCGCGACATGAGCAGGACCCTGGAAGCGATGCGCAAGTCTTCGTCGGGGGAGACGGACATGAGTGTCCGCCTCGCGACCATGGACCGCGGGAATCTCTTTCCCCTTCCGGATGCCAAGGCCATCGGGGAATTCAAACATCTGGCGACGTCCCTGATCCACCAGTGTGAGAATTCGGGTGGCAAAGTCGTCGTGTTCGCCGCGACCACGAGTGGGGAAGGCGCCAGCTACGTCTCCTACAACTGCGCGCGCGTCATGACGTTGATGCTCGACAGGCCGATTGCCTGGGTCGATGGCAACTTCGCCGCTCCGACAGCCAAGGTGCAGAACCAGGCTCTGAACTTCCGGGACTTGCTTTTGGATCCGGGGCAGTTGCCCCAATTGCAGTCTGGCGCTGGATTGGTCGTCGTTGGCAACGGACGTCGTGCTATCAAGAACGTTGAACTCCTGAACCGCGAAGACTATTCGAGGCTTGTGCGCAAGTTTGAAGAGAACTTCTACTTCACGATCATCGACGGTCCACCGATTCTGGAGAGCGTCGAAGTCGCGCACCTTGCCCAGCCGACGATGGGTGTTGTCCTGGTGGTCGAAAGCCGGAGGTGCAAGCAGGAAGTGATCCGGCACGGGCTTGAGAAGCTCCGCAGCCAGGGCATCGACGTGTTGGGCGTCG
>VGXH01000232.1 GCA_016873405.1 bacterium | reverse complement strand
GGCCTCGGGATGCCAGGCGGGGCAGGGGCCGAAGCCGGTCGCGATCACGCGCACGTGGCGCGCCGTTGTCGCGGTCTCCGTGGTGAAGGGCACGATCAGCCGCACCTGCACGCGGTCGGGGATGCCGTGCGCTCGCTCGCCGGCAGGCCGCCAGATGATGCCGTCGTCCGAGGTCTCGAAGCGTACGGCGCGCGGCAGGAAGACGCCGGCGTTGGCATCCTGCAGGAACCTCACGTGCAGCGCCGCCAGTTCCAGCGGCTCGCCCAGGTCCACGCGCGCATCCAGGTCGCAGCCCAGGCAGGAGAACCAGCGGCCGTCGTCGCGGAGTTCCGAACCCAGGATGCCGTCGGTCAGCAGTCCCGGGTCATCGGCCTCGGCGGCGCCGAACACTGTGACCGGACGAGCCAGGGCCGGGTGCCGCACCAGTTCGACGACCGCGGGCGCGCCGCACGGCTGGTCGTCCACGAACAACGCTGCCAGCACGGTGGTCTGCCCGGGCAGCGGCGGACAGGCGAAGGTGTCGCCTTCGGCCACAACCGAGTCGCCCGGAGGCCGCGGCATGCCGAGGGCCACGAGCAGGTGGTGCGCCAGCTTGAGCCTGGGTTGCAGAGCAAAGCGCACATCCGGGCGCACGCCCGCCACCTGCGGGCCGAGATCCCCGGCCAGCCTCCATGCCACGACGTGGACCTCGCGGCGCGGATCCCAGCTGGCGCGCAGTTCGAGCGGCCGCCCTGCCGGGCCTGGCTGGACGCCCAGCGCGTCGTACAGCGGCCCCAGCCTGCGCAGCCGCCACAGGAACTCCACGACCTCGCGCTGCGCGGGCCGCGCCCATAGCGCCTCGGCCATCGGGGCCAGCCGCGGGAACAGCTGCCGGTCCAGCCGCGTGTGCGGCACGTATTCGGTCCACAGGTTCGCCGCGCCGCCCAGCACGTGCGCCTGCTCGTCCGGCGCCAGGCCGGGCGGCACCGGGTCGAACGCCAGCACGCGGGCCACGTCCAGCACGCCGGGATCGTAGTCGAGGTACGCGTGCGAGGTCGGCGAGACGATGGTGTCGTGGCCGGCCCGCGCGGCGGCCACCGCGCCGTCCAACCCACGCCACGACTGCACGACGGCGCCCGGCAGCGAACCGGCCAGCCCGCCCTCGAGGATCTCGTCCCAGCCCACCAGGCGCCGTCCGCGCGCGGCCAGCCAGCGGCCGATGCGGCGGATGAACCAGCTCTGCAGCTCGTGCTCGTCGCGCAGGCCCTCGCCGGCGAGGCGAGCCTGGCAGCGCGGGCAGGCGCGCCAGCGGTCCTTGGGCGCCTCGTCGCCGCCGACGTGGATGAACGGCGAGGGGAACAGCTCCAGCACGTGCGCCAGCACCTGCTCCAGGAACGCGAACGTCTCCTCGCGGCCGGCGCAGTAGATGTCCGGGAAGATGCCCCACTGCGTCTGCACGTCGAACGGTCCGCCCGCGCACGAAAGCTCCGGGTAGGCGGCCAGCGCCGCCTGGCAGTGGCCGGGCATCTCGATCTCGGGCACCACGGTGATGCCCAGCTCGGCGGCGCGCGCCACGACGCGCCTCACATCGTCCGCGGAGTAGAAGCCGCCGTGGCGGCCGCCCTGCTGCTGCTCGCGCCAGGCGCCCACTTCCGTCAACTTCGGCAGGCCCGGCACCTCCAGGCGCCAGCCCTGGTCCTCGGTCAGGTGCCAGTGCAGCACGTTGAACTTGAAGGCGGCCAGACGGTCCAGCACGCCCAGCACCGTCGGCACGGGCTGGAAGTGGCGCCCGCTGTCCAGCAGCAGTCCGCGCCAGGCGAAGGCCGGGCCATCGGCGATGAAACCGCAGGGCAGCTCGCCGCCCGCCCGCCCGACGCACAGCTGCAGCAGCGTGGCCAGGCCGCGGGCGAAGCCGGGGCGCGCTCCGGCGCGCAGGTCCAGCCGGTCGGGGGCGATGAAGAGCCGATAGTGCTCGGGCGGCAGCGCCGCGTCGCGGCGCAGGCGCAGCGCGCCGGGCGCGGAGTCCTCCGCCGGCGATTCCGGCGGCAACGATTCCATGGCGAGCACGCGGTCCAGCGCGGGGGCCAGCCAGCCGGCGGCCAGCACCGTCAGGGGCGGGCCGGCGATCATGCGGTCGGCGTCCCGGTCGATGTCCTGATCGACATCCCAGTCGGCCACGACACGCTCCAACGCGGGCACCGGAAACGCCCCGGCGGCCGGCTGCCAGTCGCGGACCGCGGGCACCAGATCGGCGATGGCGTCGGGACGCGGCACGGGCAGGCTCCGGGCTCCGGGGGTGAGGTCGCCCTGGGCGCCCATCATCATCGCCGCCCTTGGAGCGCGTGTAAACGGACGTTATCGTGGGCTCCATGAAGCTGAACGCGCGCCGAGCCAATCTCCTGCTGATGACCGCCGCCGCCATCTGGGGCTTCGCCTTCGTGGCGCAGCGCGTCGGCATGGAGCACCTGCGGCCGTTCACGTTCAACGCCGCGCGCTTCGTGATCGGCACCCTGGTGCTGCTGCCGCTGCTGCCGCTGTCGGGCCGCCGCGCCGCCGGCGAGCCGGTGGCCGGGCGCCGCGAGACGTTGCGCGCCTCGCTCCTGACGGGACTGGTGCTGTTCACGGCGGCCACGCTGCAGCAGTACGGCATCGTCAGCACGACGGCGGGCAAGGCGGGCTTCATCACCTCCCTGTATGTCGTCTTCGTGCCGGTGCTGGGACTGCTGGCGGGCCAGCGCGTTTCGCGCTTCGCCTGGGCGGGGGTGGGGCTGGCTGCCGCGGGGCTCTACCTGCTGAGCGCGAAGGGGCCGTTGAGCCTCGCGCCCGGCGACGGCCTGGTGCTGCTGTGCGCGGTGTTCTGGGCGGTGCACGTGCAGCTGGTGGGCGCCTGCGTCAAGCGGGTGCCGGCGCTGCGCCTGGCCGTGGGCCAGTTCGCCGTGGCGGCCGTCCTGTCGACGGCGGCGGCCGCGCTCTTCGACACGTTCTCGTGGACGGCGCTGCGAGCCGTCACGGTGCCCGTGCTCTACGCCGGCGTGTTCTCCATCGGCATCGCGTTCACGCTGCAGGTGGCCGGCCAGAAGCACGCGCGGCCGACCGACGCCGCGATCATCCTCAGCTTCGAGTCGGTGTGGGCCGCCGTGGGCGGCGGGCTGCTGCTGGGCGAGGTGCTGGGGATGCGCGAGTTGGCCGGGTGCGCGCTGATCCTGGGCGGGGTGGTGGTGGCGCAGCGGGGGCCGCAGGTCGCGCCGCCGACGCCCGGGGGAGCGCCGGCCTGAGAGGCGCGCGGTGGCGCCGGCGCATCTGCCCGGCGGCCCTGGCGAGTTCCTGCACACGCTCGCCCGCGGGTGGCACGCATCTGATCGACCTCCAGGGCGTCGGAAGGCGAGGGTTCGGCCGGCATTCCGGCCCCGCCCGCCGACCAGCGCCCCGGAACCGCCCTTTCGGCCCGCCGGTACGCTTCCTGCTTCCTCCTGCGGCAAACCAGTTCCGGCAACCGATGACGGTCGCCCGGCCCGACCGCCGGTCGCCGTCGCGCAGGAGGACGAGGATGGGATACGACGTCAACAAGGCCCGCGCCGTTCACTTCAACCGCATGCAGCAGGCGCTCGAGGAGGGCCTCAAGGCCATCGAGGCCGCGCGCTCCCCCCACGAGGCGGACGCCGCCCGCCAACGCGCCCAGCGCCGCCTGGAAGACCTGAATCGCAAGTGGGCCGAGACCTTTGGCGACGAGGACGGGCCGCAGGAGGACTGACCGGTCCGCTGCGCTGACCGCTCGGACGACGGCGGCGACTCAAACGACGGGTCCGACGACCGCGACCATGTGCTATCATCCCTGCGGCCTGCATCCGGAGGAGATCAGCCCATGCGCCTGCGCCGTGCCCGTCGTTTTCGTATCCCCACCCTGAGCGCCCTGGCCCTGTTTCTGGCCGCCGCGACGCCCGCCGACGCCGCCACCGGCGTCCACACCACCTGGCTGTGGCACATGCACCAGCCCATCTACTGGCCCACGCAGAGCACCTGGACGCCCGGCCGCTACGAGACCGCCTACGAGACCATCACCCTGGGTCACAGCCAGAACGACGAGTTCACGATCTTCAACTCCGACGACCGCGTCGCCGACTACCAGTGGTACCCGAAGGACGCGCTGCAGTCGGTGCTGGACCTGCCGGACGCCGGCGCGCAGGTCTCGTTCGCGGGCGCGCTGATCGAGAACATCTTCAGCCTGGGCAATGCCGGCTGGAACGGCGGCCGCTACGCGACGAACTGGTACAGCCACTACCGCACGGCGATGGGTTGGACCACCTCGCGGGGGCATCGTCGCCTGGAGCCGGTGCTGGCCGGCTTCCACCACGCGATCTACCCGCTGCTGGACGACATCGCGCTGCGCATGGAACTGGCCTGCGCGCGCGAGATCTGGAACGACGCCTGGGGTCCGGGCGCCATTTCCACCGGCTTCTTCCCGGCCGAGATGTGCTTCAGCCA
>VGXH01000231.1 GCA_016873405.1 bacterium | reverse complement strand
GGGGAGTCGACGATGGCTTTTGGGCGTGTCGTTTCATGTGGATTGTCAGGGTGGTCGGCCGCCGGGGGCGGCCGGGTCCGGGCAGGAAGCCGACCCCGGGAAGCTCAGCAGGTGACGTTCAAGGCGATGTTCGTCGCGGTCGCTCTCGCGGCTGCGGGGCCCGCGTCCGCCCTGGTGGACCTGCAGGGCGCGTAAAACCAGACCACGGGCACGTTCACCTTCACCGTGGTCGTGGTCAACGACCTGGTCGACGGCGACACGACCGGCTACGCGATCGTGCTGGAGCAGACCCTGGCCGGCTCCTGCGAGCGGCCGACGCTCGCCCGCGCGCCCGAGCTGGCCCTGCCGCCCTGGCAGCAGGAAGCCGTCCACGAGTTCACCTTCGGCGCCCCCTGGCCCGAGCGCACCTGGCTGTACCGCGCCGCGCTGCGGCATCCGGACGGCCGCCTCGAGCGGCTCGGCCCGTTCGGCGACGTGACGCCCATCGTGTCGCTGGCCTGGGGTCCCGCGCCGGCCGTGCGCGGGGTGCTGGAGGCCGACGCCGGCGGGACGCGCTTCCACATCGTGCCCTGCGCCCAGGACTGCGGGCAGTGGTTGTGCTACCAGGACCTCGACCTGAGCCGCATCCACCCGTCGCAGTACGAGCACCTCGTGCGCAGCGGCGAGGCCGTGGACGTCTACGGGGACATCCTGGCGGTGGTGCCGGTCGGCGGCGCCTGCCTGTACGCGACCGCGGTGGAGCCTGCGCGCGGCGACCCCTGCGCGCCGGTGCCCGTGGAGTCGCTCAGCTGGGGGTCGTTCAAGTCGACGTACCGGTAGGCTCCGGCGGAACCGCACGACACAGAAGCGCCGGCCCGCGCGGCCGGCGCTTGCGTTTGGTCGCGCGCATGGTCGCGCGCCTAGTCGCGGATCAGCTGCAGGAACTCCGCCCGCGTCTTCGGGCTCCGCTTGAAGCAGCCGAGCATCTCGCTGGTCACGGCGTAGGAGTTCTGCTTCTGCACCCCGCGCGTCATCATGCACAGGTGCTGCGCGCGCAGCACGACGGCCACGCCCAGCGGCTCGAGGTTCTCCATCAGGCAGCGCGCGATCTGCGACGTCATCCGCTCCTGCACCTGCAGGCGCCGCGCGTAAACCTCGACCACCCGCGCCATCTTGGACAGCCCGACGATCCTGTGCTCCGGGATGTAGGCGACGTACGCCTTGCCGAAGAACGGCAGCAGATGGTGTTCGCAGGTGCTGTAGAAGTCGATGCCGCCGACGACGACCATCTCCTTGCTCTCGGCCTCGAACAGGGCCGCGCGCACCAGCGCGCCGGGATCCTCGGCGTAGCCGGAGGTCATCTCGGACCAGGCGCGGGCCACGCGGGCCGGCGTCCGTTGCAGGCCCTCCCGCTGCGGGTCCTCCCCGAGTTCGACCAGGAGCTCGCGGATGATCTCTTCCATGCGGATGTCCCGTCCCTTCGCGCCGTGCCTTGCAGGTCGCCCGGGTGGCGCGGGCCGCCGCCGCGTTCCCGGGCGCGGCGCGCGGTCGCCAAACCGCCTTTCCGCCGCAAGATCGAACGGCCGCGCCACGCCGTCAAGGCGCCGGGCGCCGGGGCACGATCGATGCATGACCCGCGTGGCGAACGCACCTTCGACGGGCACAGTGCAAGGGGCCGTCGAACGCATCCGCAGGCTCGTCGGACGTTCCCCCCGTCCGGCGGGCGGAGTTCCGGCGGCCCCTTGACACCTCCTTGCCGCGACCGCCCCGCGGGCTTCCAAGTCGTTGAAATCGCTAATCATTGTCAGAGCTTTGCGCTTGCCTCGACCGGCACGGGCGGCAATTTTTGGCGCCGTGTCCGCCGCTGCCGCGCCTCGGGCCGCGGCGCCCGCTCTTGCGTATTGTGCCAAGGAGCCTGCCGTGGGGAACAAGATCGTCCGCACCCGTGACCTGGCGCCCCGCACGCGCCTGTTCGAGATCGAGGCCCCGCATATCGCCCGGCGCGGCCAGGCGGGGCAGTTCGTGATCCTGCGCGTCAACGACCAGGGCGAGCGCATCCCCCTGACGCTGGCCAGCCGCGACCCGGTCCAGGGCACGATCACGCTGGTCTTCCAGGAGGTCGGCAAGACCACCGAGATGATGGGACTGCTCAAGGCCGGCCAGGAGATCCACGACCTGGCCGGCCCGCTCGGCAAGGCGACCCACATTCCGACGGGCAAGCACGTGGTCTGCGTGGGCGGCGGCATCGGCAACGCCGTGGTCTGGCCGCAGGTGCAGGCGCTGAAGGAGGCCGGCAACCGCTGCACGGCCATCCTGGGCGCCCGCACGAAGGAACTGCTGATCCTCGAGGAGGAGATCCGCGCGCTGGCCGACCAGGTCATCATCACCACCGACGACGGCAGCTACGGCCGCAAGGGCATGGTCACGCACGCGCTGGCCGACCTGATCGAGGGCGGCGAGAAGGTGGACGAGGTGATCACGATCGGCCCGGTGGTCATGATGAAATTCGTCTGCCGCACCACCGCGCCGCGCGGCATCCCCACGCAGGCCTCGCTGAACCCGCTGATGGTCGACGGCACGGGCATGTGCGGCGCCTGCCGCGTGACCGTCGGCGGCCAGACCCGCTTCGCCTGCGTCGAGGGCCCCGAGTTCGACGGCCACCAGGTCGACTTCGACGAATTGATCACGCGGTTGGCCTACTACCAGCCCGAAGAGCGGGCGTCGCTGGACGCCTACCACCGCTGCCGCCTCGAAGCTGCGGCCGACCAGCTCCGCCACTAGGAGGAAGGACCCGTCATGAGTGACGAGAGCCCGAAGCCCAAGAGGGTCATCAACAAGGCCAAGACCAAGACGCCGATGCGGGAGCAGGAGGCGGCCGCGCGCATCTACAACTTCGAGGAGGTCCCGCTCGGCTACAACGAGCAGGAGGCCACGCAGGAAGCGCTGCGCTGCATCGACTGCAAGGACAAGCCGTGCATCGCCGGCTGCCCGGTGGGCATCGACATCCCGGCCTTCCTGAAGCTGGTCGGCGACAAGGATTTCGAGGGCGCGCTGCGCAAGATCAAGGAGAAGAACTTCCTGCCGGCGATCTGCGGCCGCGTCTGTCCGCAGGAGGACCAGTGCGAGATGGTCTGCACGCTGAACAAGCCCGACAAGGGGCGCGAGGCGGGCGGCATCGGGCGCGTCGAGCGCTTCCTGGGCGACTACGCCATGGAGCACAACCTGCGGATCACGCCCGAGGTGGCCCCGGCCACGGGCAAGACCGTCGCGATCATCGGCTCCGGCCCCGCCGGCCTGACCGCCGCCAGCGACCTGGCGCAGAAGGGCCACAAGGTCACGGTGTTCGAGGCGCTGCACAAGCCGGGCGGCGTGCTCTTCTACGGCATCCCCCAGTTCCGCCTGCCCAAGGAGATCCTGCTGCGCGAGATCGACGGCATGCGCGACATGGGCGTCGAGTTCGTGCTGAATTACCCCGTCGGCAAGGCCGAGTCGCTGGACAGCATCCGCTCGCGGTTCGACGTGACGTTCATCGGGACCGGCGCCGGGCTGCCGTGGTTCCTGGGCATCCCCGGCGAGAACCTCAACGGCGTCTACAGCGCGAACGAATTCCTGACGCGCGTCAACCTGATGGGCGGCTACAAATTCCCCGACGGCGCCGACACGCCCGTCAAGAGGATCAAGCGCATCGCGGTGATCGGCGCCGGCAACACGGCGATGGACGCCGCGCGCACGGCCAAGCGCCTGCAGCCGGAGGTCGTGTACCTGGTCTACCGGCGCAGCCGCCTGGAGATGCCGGCCCGCATCGAGGAGATCCACCACGCCGAGCAGGAGGGCGTCGAGTTCAACCTGCTGCACTCGCCGCTGGAGATCGTCAACGACGGCAAGGGCGCCGTCGGCGCCATCCGCTGCCAGGAGATGACCCTCGGCGAGCCCGACAGCAGCGGCCGCCGCAAGCCCGTGCCCATCGAGGGCAAGGTGCGCGAGTTCGCCGTCGACACCGTGGTGATCGCCATCGGCCAGGGTCCCAACCCGCTGCTGACGGCGGATTGCCCCGAACTGGAGCGCGACGCGAAGAAGGGCACCATCAAGATCAGCGACGTGATGCAGACGAGCCTGCCGAACGTGTTCGCCGGCGGCGACATCGTCACCGGCGGGGCCACGGTGATCCTGGCGATGGGCCAGGGCCGCGTCGCGGCGGACGCGATGCACCGCTACCTGACGACCGGCGATCCGCGCGACCCGTTCGCGACGGTCGGCGACAGCGGGGTGTGCCCGAACCTGATGTAGGCCGACGGATCGTCGCCTGAGCAACGGCACCGCCCGCGGACCCTGGGGTTGCGGGCGGTGTCGTTCGGCAAGGAGGCCGGTCTAGCGTCCTGAGTCGGAAATACGCGGCCCTTTCGGCGAGGCATCCCGGCGCTCGGCAAGGCGCGCCGACGACAGCGTAGCCCACCTACGCCGAGGAGAAGCAACGCGGCCGAGCGTCGGGAGGGCCG
>VGXH01000230.1 GCA_016873405.1 bacterium | reverse complement strand
CCGAACGCTTCGAGTCGCGCTGCCGGGCGATCAACGACCTCGAGCACAAGGCCGACGACCTGAGCAAGGCCGTGGAGACGCACCTGTACCGGCACTCCCTGATCCCGGAGCACCGGGGCGACGTCCTGGGCCTGCTGGAGACCACCGACACGATCATCGACACGGCCAAGACCAGCCTTTTCCAGTTCTCGGTGGAGCGCCCCGAGATCCCGGGCGACCACCGCGAGGGCTTCGCCCGGCTGGCGGACGCCAGCAGCGAGGCCATGGAATCCCTGGTCCTGGCCGCGCGCACCTTCTTCCGGGACCCCGAGGCCATCAAGGACCACCTTTTCAAGGTGGCGCACTACGAGCACGAGGCGGACACCATCAGCGACGCGCTGAAGCGACGCATCTTCGGCGGCGATCTGGACCTCGCCCACAAGATCCACCTGCGCTACTTCGCGCTGAACATCGAGAAGGTCTCCGACAAGGCGAAGGAGGTCGCCGACCGGCTGGCGATCTACGCCATCAAGCGGAGCCTGTGAGATGGAGCTGGTCCTCTTCCTGTCGAGCGGCCTGTTCATGGGCTGGTCGCTCGGCGCAAACGACGCCGCCAACGTCTTCGGCACGGCCGTCGGCACGCGCATGGTGCGGTTTCGCACGGCGGCGCTGGTCTGCTCGGCCTTCATCATCCTCGGGGCCGTGGTCAGCGGCGCCGGCGCCGCGCACACGCTGGGGCGCCTGGGCGCCGTCAATGCGCTGCCGGGCGCGTTCACCGTGGCGCTGGCGGCGGGCCTGACCACGCTGTGGATGACCCGTCTGAACCTTCCGGTCTCGACGTCGCAGGCGGTGGTCGGCGCCATCATCGGCTGGAACTTCTTCGCCGACACCGTGACCGACACGAGTTCACTCGGAAGCATCGTCTCCACCTGGGTGGCCTGCCCGCTGCTGGCGGCGGCCGTGGCCGCCGGCACCTACGTGGCGCTCCGGCGCGCCATCCTGCGCCACAGGCCGCACCTGCTGGAGCTCGACGCCTTCACGCGGCTGGGCCTGCTGGCCGTGGGCGCCTTCGGTTCGTACAGCCTGGGCGCCAACAACATCGCCAACGTGGTCGGCGTCTTCGTGCCGGACAATCCCTTTCGCGACGTGCACGTGGTGGGCCTGACGATCACCGGCGCGCAGCAGCTGTTCGCCCTCGGCGGCCTGGCCATCGCGGTCGGGGTCTACACGTATTCCGAGCGCGTGATGAAGACGGTGGGCGGCGGTCTGCTCCACCTTTCGCCGCTGGCGGCGTTCGTCGTCGTGCTGGCGCAGTCCATCACGCTGTTCCTGTTCGCCTCCGAGGGCCTGGAGCACTTCCTGGCCAGCCGCGGCCTGCCGACGTTCCCGCTGGTGCCGGTCAGCAGCAGCCAGGCGGTGGTCGGGGCGATCATCGGCATCGGGCTGCTCAAGGGGGGCAAGGGCATCCGCTACGGCGTGCTGGGCGAGATCTCGCTCGGGTGGCTGACGACCCCGCTGGTCGCCGGCGTCACCGCCTTCGTGCTGCTGTTCGTGGTGGAGAACGTCTTCGACCGCCATGTCTACCGCGCGGTCTCCTACCGCATCGACGGGGCTGTGATCGAGAAGCTGGCCGCCGAGGGCATCGTCGACCCCGGCCTGCACCAGCTGCGCGAACGCACGCGGGTCAACAGCGAGCGCCTGCAGCGCGACCTCAAGCGCGGCACGAAGCTGGACAGCCGCGGGATCTTCGCCGTCATCGACCGCGCCCAGCTCGGTTCTTGGCGCGTGGACCCGGGGATCGCGGCGCGCGGGCTGGATCGCGACTGGTTCACGCCGCGCCAGATCGCGGCCGTGCGCGAGTTGTCCGGGCGCACCTACGAGCGGCGCTGGCGCCTGCGCGACGACCTGGCTGCGGCCTCGCCGGAATGGCGCCCGCTGCCCGCGACGAAGCTGAACCGGATCCGCAACAAGGAGCTGGCGCAGAAGCTGGAGTACCTCGAGCAGGTCTTCCTGGTGCGGCCGCACGAGGCCGAGGCCGACGAGGACGGCGTGAGCGACGGGGCCGAGGCGGCGCTGCGGCCCGAATCGGGCGCGGCGGCGGACAGCGCCACCGCCGGCGCCGCGAGAGGTGCCGCGCACGACACGGCCGGCGCCGGCGGGCCCGCCCGCTGACCCCGCCATCGACGCGTTCAGCGTCCCCGCGCGGCCAGGGCTTCCTCGTAGAGCCGCTCGAGGTCGGCGGTGAAGCGCTCGGCGGTGAAGCGCTCGAGCACGCGCGCGCGGCCCGCGCGCCCGAGCGCCGCGCGCAGGCCGCCGTCGCCGAGCAGTCGCGCGGTCGCCGCCGCCAGCGCCGCCCCGTCCTTGGCCGGCACCATGAGCCCGGTGACGCCCTCGACGACGATGTCCGGCACGCCGTCGCAATCGGACGAGACCGTGGGCAGGCCCGCGGCCATCGCCTCGACGAGCGCCAGGCCGAAGGCCTCGTTGTGCGAAGGAAACGCGAAGACATCCATCGCCGCCAGCAGTTGCGGGATGTCGCCGCGGAAGCCGGTGACCCGCACGACATCGCCCAGACCCGCCGCCGGGATGCCGTCCAGGAGGGCCTGTCCCTCCTGCTCCTCGCCGCGGGTCGCTTCGCCCACGACCAGGAACCGGGCCCGCGGGTGCAGCGGGGCCAGCCGCCCGGCCATCTCCAGGAACTCGGGGTGTCCCTTCGCGCGCGTGACGCGCCCGACGATGCCGACCACCACGTCGTCGTCGGTGTAGCCCAGTTCCGCGCGCACGCGGGCGCGCGCCGCCGGATCCGGCCGGAAGCGCTCGGGATCCACGCCGTTGTGGATCGTGACCACCTTGCGCTGGTCCAGCGGATGCATGGCGACGACGTTGCGGTGAATGACATCGCTGATGGCGACGACGCGGTCCACGCGCGCGTAGAGACCGTGGTGCACCCATAGGCGTTTGGGGGCCAGCACGCCCACGTGCTTGTGCAGCACCAGCGGCACGCGACGGTGCGGCAGCAGGGCCGGCACCAGCGTGAACAGGTCGCGCGACCAGTCGCAGTGCACCAGGTCGATGCCGCGGCGAGTCACCAGCCGCGAAAGAAGCCAGGCCTGCCGCGGATGGATCTTGCCCCAGAGATCGGCCGTCTGGGGAGCGAAACCCTCGGCCCGCAGCCGCGACTCGGCCGGCGAGCCCGGAGCGCACAGCGGCACCACCCGGTGGCCGCGCGCGCGCAGGCGCGCGCTGGTCTGCACCAGGCTCATCTCCATGCCGCCCCAGGCACGGCTGGTGCAGGCGGTCAGGACGGTCAGGGCCCTCATCGCGCATGCCCCCAAGGCGCCGGCTCAGCGCTCGATCCGGATGTCGGCCAGTCGGATGGCCGCCGGCGGCGGCGACGCGCCGGAGGGGCAGTGTCCCACGGCCGCCGCCGGCCCGTCAATCCGTCCCGGCGCTCGATCCCGCCTGCGGTCGCGCCGCGCCGGTCGATGGATCAGCCGCATCGCTGGACGCCGGCCGCTTTCGGCGCGAACATGGGCGCCAATCGATCCGGCGACGAAGGACACCTCCGCCGGCGGTCGGCCGGGACGCGCGGCGAGAGAGGGGCGGACCGTGGGCGACGACATCCTGAGGCTCGAATCCGTCGGCATGACCTGGCGGACCGGCGGCGGCGGCGGTCGCGCCGTGCTCGACGGCGTGGACCTGCGGCTGGCCCGCGGCGAGGCGGTGGCGCTGGTCGGCCGCAGCGGCAGCGGCAAGTCGACGCTGCTGCACGTGGCGGCCGGGATCGCGGTGCCCACGGCCGGGCGGGTGGTGCTGGCGGGCCACGACCTCGGCACGGCCGGCGAGCAGGCGCGCACGCGGCTGCGCCGCGACCACGTCGGCCTGGTCTTCCAGTTCTTCCACCTGCTGCCCCACCTCAGCCTGCGCGAGAACGTGGCGCTGCCGGGCTGGATCGCCGGCGACGACCGCGCGCGCACGCGCGAGCGCGCCGAACGGCTGCTCGAGCGGGTCGGCCTGCGCGAGCGCGCCGGCGACGCCGTCGGGCGCCTGTCCGGCGGCGAGCAGCAGCGCGTGGCCCTCTGCCGCGCCCTCCTGCGCGGCCCGGCCCTGGTGCTGGCCGACGAGCCCACCGGCAGCCTGGACGACCGCACCGGGCGCGAGGTCATGGACCTGCTGCTGGAATTGACGCGCCAGGAGGGCGGCGCGCTGCTCTACGTCACCCACTCGCGGGAACTGGCGGCGCGCGCCGACCGCAGCTGGCGGCTGATCGACGGTCGCCTGCGGGCGGAGGCGGCCGCGTGACGGCCTACCTGTGGCGGGTGCTCCGTTCCCAGCTGCGCCGATCGCGGACGCTGCTGGGGCTGACCGTCGTGGGCGTCGCCCTCGGCGTCGCCTCGGTGGTGGCCATCCAGATCCTGAACCAGGGCTCGCTGCTGGCCTTCGACGGCAGCGTGCGCGCGGTCAGCGGCCAGGCCGACCTGACGGTGACCGGCGCCCTGCCGACCCC
>VGXH01000229.1 GCA_016873405.1 bacterium | reverse complement strand
CATCGCATGGCCCGGGTCCCGGCTCGAGGGCAGATTGCATGAGCCGGCCCGGGCCGGCGGGGCGGTCACGGCGCGCGCGTCGCCGCCGTGGGTCGAGTCGGCGCCGCCGGGCGGGGCAGCAGGCGCCAGGTCAGGCCCGCCAGCCAGGCCGCGGCGCGGTCCTCGCTGCCGGTGACCTCGCGCGCCAGGCGCAGGCCCGCCCGGCCGGTCGCGGTCCAGGGGACGGCCAGTTCGGCCGTCAACCACTGCTCGCGACGCCCGCCGCGCGGTTGCGAGCTCCAGGTCAGCCGCGCGGCTCGCGCGCCCCGCGCGTGTTCCACACCCAGACGCAGCAGGCTCCCGTCGGGAAAGGCGGTCTCGTCCAGCACGTCGTCCCCGGGGCCGCCGTGGCGGACCAGGCCGGCGGCGGCCAGCAGGTTCCAGTCCCCGGCCAGCGCGAGACGGCGCGCGGCCTCCAGCCGCACCGGCAGACCGCTGCTCGACAGCGGGTAGAAGCGGCCGTGTCCGAGCGGCAGGCCCACGCCCAGGGCGCCGGTCAGCGGGCCGACGGCGGGCAGCCGCAGGGGACCGGCCGCTCCCAGTTCGAGCTGTCCGAAGCCCGTCAGCACGGTCTCGCCGGGCCAATCGCCGACAGCACCGACGCCGCGCAGTTCCGGCCAGCGCTCGAGCGCCGACAGGTCGCCGGTATCGAACCGGAGCCACGGCAAGCGCGCGTAGAAGAAGCCGCGTTCGCCGGATGGGATGCGGATCTCGGCCACGATCCGGTCCGCGTTCCAGCCCGTCCGGCCATCGGCCAGATGGACCACGTCGAGGGCGAAGGCGCGGTTGGCCAGCGTGTCGGCGGGGGACCAGGTCGGCAACGGGTCGAACCACGGCAACCGGGACCAGGCGGGCGCGGCGACGAACACGACCAACGCCCAGATTCCGCCGGCGAGCAACGCGCCGCGGGCCGTCGCCGCGGTGGGTCGGCGGGCGCCTGCCACGAACGTCCCGCGCGCCGCGCCGCGCCTGTTCATTGCGGCGCGTTCTCGATCAACCGCACGACCCCGGCGCCCTGGAACCAGCACTTGACGACCCGGCGACCGCCCGGGAGCGCTTCCTTGGCGACGACGATGCCGCAGTCGTTCCAAGCCAGGTGCAGCACGCATTGCCCGATCTCGTACGTTTCCCAGGGGCGGTAGGGCACCGCGGTGGCCGGGTCCACGGCCGCCAGGCGCGCCGCGTATTCCAGCACGGGTTCGGCGGGAGTGTCGGTCCGGGCGCGGCGGGCGGGGTCGTGGTCGAGCGCAGAGCCGTCGCGCGGCTCGTCACCTTGCGCTTCGTCTTGGGGGGGCTCGTCGTCCCAGGCCAAGTCGTCAGGCGTCGGGTCGCCAGGCGTCTGGTCGTCAGGCGTCGGGTCGCCAGGCGTCTGGTCGTCCTGCGTCTGGTCGTCAGGCGTCTGGTCGCCAGGCGTCAGGTCGTCTTGCGTCAGGTCGTCCGGCGTCCGGTCGTCCTGCGTCCGGTCGTCCTGCGTCCGGTCGTCCTGCGTCCGGTCGTCCTGCGTCCGGTCGTCCTGTCTCTGGTCGTCCTGCTTCTGGTCGTCGACCGGGCCGCCGCCATCGAGTCGGTCGCGACGGTCCGCACCCCCGTCGCCGTCCGCCGCCACCGGCCCGGCCGCGGCTGCGGCCGGCGCCGATCTGAGCTTCGGCAGGAATCCCTGGCACTGCGGGCAGCGGAACCAGACGACGCCGTCGTCGTCGCCGTCAGCGGTCGGCACGACCTCCATGTCCAGCCACTGCCTGCAGACGGAACAGAACTGCCGGGAATCCATGGGCGGGCAACCTACGAGGTGATCCGGCAGCAGTTGTCGGCCTCGTCCTTGCTCAGGTAACGCATGCCGCAGACCAGGCACTTGTTGGGCCCGTCGATGCGGCCTTCGCTCTCGGCCTTGGACAGCAGCCTCTCGTACTTCACGAAGCTCTCGTCGCGGACAAGGACGTCATCTTCCTTGATGCCGGTCATGCAGCGCCTCCCTGGCTTGTCTGCCCTCCCTGGTGCCGCCGCGCGCTCGGGGCGCCGCGACGGCGACATGACGGGCGCATACTAAGACAAGTGGACGTCGAGGTCAACCGGGCGCTGGGGACCGGGTGTCAGGGACTCCGGGCGCGGGGGGCCCACGCGCGGCAGCAAGCGCGACCGGAACAGGGCGAGGTTGCGGCCGGGTCGCGGGAGGCGAACGGCGAGCGCTGCCGCAGGCTCAGGATTCGGCGGCGCGCGAGGCGAGCCGCGCGGGGTCCGACTCCTCGCGCGCGGCCATCGAGTGCTCGAGGTTGTAGAGGTCGCCGAGATCGACGAGCCCGAGTTCCTCGGCGCGCACGAGCGCCTCCCGCAGGACGCCCGCCGTGGCGGCCGCGTCCGGGGCGGCGCGGTGCGGATTGTCGTGCGCGATGTTGAAGCGCCGGGCCAGGTCCGGCAGGCTGCGGCTGGCCAGTTCCGGCCACAATTGACGCGACAACTGCAGCGTGCAGAGTCCGGTCACGGCCGGGTGGGCGATGCCGCGGCGCGCGAACTCCCAGCGCAGGAACGGCAGGTCGAAGCGGATATCGTGCGCCACGAACACGCGACCGTCCAGAAGACCCGCGAGTCGCTCGGCGATGTCCGAGAAGGTCGGCGCGCCCTCGAGATCGTCGTTGCGGATGCCGGTCAGCCGCGCGACCCAGGGCGGAATCGGCCGATCGCTCCAGACCAGGGTCGAAAAGGTCTCGACAGCCCGGCCGCCGCGCATGATGCACAGGCCGATCTCGATGATCTCGTCGATCCCGATCACGCTCCCGGTCGTCTCGAGGTCGACGACCGCGAACTCGGCCGTCTCGAGCGGCAGCGTCATCAGCGGCGAGGCGAGCACGGTCCAGCAGTGATCGTGCGTCTCGACGAAGCGGGGGTCGCTGGCCAGCAGGGCGCGCACCACGACCTGGGTCTCGGGCATCTCGTGCCGGCGAGCCCCGAACAGGCGTCGGGCGATCGCCGGCGTGGACAAAGGCCTCGGCTGCCCGAGCAGGAAATCGTGAGCCTCCGCCCGGTAGGCGTTCAGGTCGTTGGTGTGCATGCGGTCATCATACCATACCCCGGGAGTCCGGGTCAATCGCCGCGACCGAGCGAAGCCCGGGCGCCCTGTCCGTGGGCGACCAACTCCATGATCTCGATGCGGATCCGGCCGGGAGGCGGACGCAGGCGGCCGTCGCCGGATTCCACGCTGGAACCGCTGCGGACGCGCTCTGAGGCGTAGGCCAGGCCCAGGAAGGGCAGTTCGGCGTTGGTGGCCGCGGTGAGTTCCCGCGTCGTGACCTGCCGGACCCGGCCGCCGGGCAGGTCGGCGACCTGCGTGTCGGCCGCCGCCATCACCGTCTGCTCGCAGAAGTACTGGACCCCGCCCACGACGCGCGTGGTCGCGGTGCCCCGCTTGACCGTGGCGGCCGTGAACTCCTCGTTGAACGAATCGGCCAGCAGCGGGTCCCGGCGCAGCTCCTGCGGGGTCATCTTCGTCGCGCGGCCGCCGGCCCATTGGCGCGCCTCCAGGACATGGTCCAGAAGGCTGCCCGTCCGCTCCGCCACGCGCCGCGACAAGCGCAGGCGCAGTCCCTCGCCGGCCACCGGCGCCAGGCGTCCGGGCGCCTCCTCGCGCAGGGGCAGCACCTCGATCACCCAGGCCTGCGCGTCCGTGCCGGCCTCGCCGCCCAGACAGGCGATGCGCGTAAGGCTCTGCTCCTGCCGCCCGGACGCCATCACCTGGAAGCGGTAGTCGGCCCAGGCGCCCTCGGCCAGCCGCAGCGGCACCTCGGGCTGCTTCCACAGCGTGAAGACGTCGAGGGCACGGGCCGGCCGCACCCCCGACAGGACGAGCGCGAGCGCCGCCAGGCAGACGACGCCGCTAGTGCTTGATCTTCTCCCAGTACGTCGCATAGTCGAAGTTCGGGCTGTTCGCCTGATCATGGCAGGCCACGCAGGAGTTGCGCGCCTGCAACCGCCACTTGCCGTCGCGGGCGTGCGTGGTGCCGTAGCCGTGGCAGGCCTCGCATTGCACGTTGACCAGCCTGTTGGACGGGGATTCCTCGCCGTAACCGTTCTTGTACTGGTAGCCGGTGGTGTGGCAGACCAGGCAGTCCGGCTCGCTCGACTGGCCGTCCTTCCGCAGGCTCGCGAGGGCGCGGCGATGGCCCGAATCGGCATACGCCTGCCAGGCGGCTTCGTGGCAGTCGAAGCAGGTGCGCTCGCCCAGGAACTGCTCCTGCTCGGAGCCGTGGATCCGCGGGTAAGCGGCACGGCGCGCCTCCTTGAACGCCACCAGGTCCTGCTTGAACTTCTCGACCCGCGCCAGCACCTCGGAGTCTTCGGGCGCCGTGTCGACGAAGTCGGTGATGCCGACGTCGATGGCCATCACGCGCCCGGTCTTCTGCTCGACGAAGAGGTTGGCCCGCCCGATGAACCGGCCCTCGTAGGCGGAACCGAACACCGCGACATCGTTGATCACGCGCTCGG
>VGXH01000228.1 GCA_016873405.1 bacterium | reverse complement strand
TTTTGCACGCGGGCGCCCGTGGCCCGGCACAGCGCCTGCATCGCGTCGAGCGCCGGTCGGCAGCGCGGCAGCGTCTCCAGCGGCTCGCTGGCGGACAGCAGCGCAGCCGCCGTCTCCTGCAGCTCGTCGATCGCGGCGGTGGCCAGGCTGAACACGAGCCGCCGGCGGGCGAGGGCGAGCATGGACGCCAACTCCAGCGCCAGGTTCGCGGGCTGCCCGTCGGCCCAGAGGTCCGGGGCCACGACGACGTCGAAGTAGCCGTGCTTCGCGACCACCGGCGGGCCGCCGGCCAGGAATCCTGCGTGCCGGACGTGGAACGCCAGCGGCAGATGCGCCACCAGGCCCGAGTCGGCCGGCCCCAGCTCCAGCACGACCGGCTGCTCGACGCCGGCGCCCATCACCTCGTCGGCCAGCGCCTGCAGGTGCACGTAGCGGGCGTAGTCCACCTCCGGGCGCAACCGTCGGGGCCGGCCGCGGGGAACGTCGAAGGCCAACTCGGGCAGCTCCACGTCGGGTGGACCCTCGCGCAGCAGGCGCTCGGCCAGGTCGGCCACGCGCGCGCTGGCTCGGCCGTCACATGGGCCGGCGTAGGCGGCCAGGACGGCTGCGTCGGGCGGCCGTGGCGCGCGCGCCGCTGTCGCCAGGCGGTCCAGGTGGGGCGCCAGGCGAGCCGCGAAATCGGGCGCGCGACCGGGCAACCAGACGCCGCCCATGGCCTCGATATCGACGGCCGTGCGACCGCTGCGCGGCTGCAGCGGGAAGAACGCGGCCGCGCGGCCCAGGATGCGCGCCTCCAGCCAGACGCTGCTCGAGAAGCTGATCACGAGCGCACTGTTCAGGATCAGCGTCACGTTGTCGCTGGTGGCGGGCACCACCTGGACGCGGTCGGCCAGGTCCGGCGGGATCGCGTCGCCGTAGTGGATGTCCGTGCCGTGGGCCGGCTCGGCCGGGTGCGGTTTGACGCGCAAGGGCCGTTCCGGAAAACGCGCCGCCAGGGCGCGGTAGAGCAGGGTCAGTTCGCTGCGCCATCGCTGCGGATCCTGCCGCTGGCTGCTGTGTGGCCCCACCCAGGTGTGCCCCTGCCCGAAGATGGTCACGCCCGCGTCGGGGCCGGCGCCGAACGCCGCGTCTCGCGCGGCCGCCAGGTGGTCGAACGACGGCGACCCGGTGACCACCAGGCGCCGCGCATCCAGGCCGAGCGCGGCGAAGCGGCGCGCATCCTCGCTGCCGATCAGCGCCATGATGTCGGCGCCGAACGCCAGGTGCGGCGGGAAGGCGTCATCATGCCCCAGCGAGAAGGGCGCATGCTCGAGAGCCAGCGACGGGACGCCGCGGGCGCGGCACAGCAGTTCGCAGCGCACGCCGAGCGCGTGCTGCGGGATCTGGTCGGCGCCGGTCACGAAGAGCCGCGGGCCCGGCTCCGCCAGGAAAGCCTCGAACGCCTGGGGATCGGTCAGCGGCTGGAGGTCGGCCTCGCGCAGGCGGTGGGCCCGGCCGTGCTCGACGACGAGCGCATCGACACGATGGCCGCGCCTCGACAGCTCCTGGACCAGAGGGAGCATCAGCAGGTCGAGGTTGGGGTGGTCGACCAGCAGCAGGATGTGGCCGGGCGTCGTCATCATGCGGAGTGACCTTGGGCAGCGGCCGCGGGGCCGTTTTCGGTTGGTGCGTCGGCGCTTCGCGGCTAGGCTAGCCTCTGCGGCGACGGATGGAAACCGGGAAGTTCCGGGCGCCGCGCCCAGCGAGAGGACGACGCCATGACCGACCGCCGCCCCGACGGCCCCTTGCGCGAAGAGGACATCCGGCCGGCCGACCTGAAGGCCAGACTGCGCGAGCACATGCTGCGCGACCGCGAGCGCTGGCTGGCGGGCCGGCCGGACTGGGTGTCGGTGCCGTGCCCCGCCTGCGGTGAAAGCGACGGCCGCGACTTCGAGGTGCGCGGATACGCCTGCCGCGAGTGCGCCGCCTGCGGGACCGCCTATCACTGCCCGCGCCCCAGCGAGACGCAGTTGCGCGACTACTACGCCAACGCCGAGAGCTACGGCTTCTGGGCGCGCGAGATCTTCCCGGCCACGGCGGAACGGCGCCGCGCCGCCATCGCGCGGCCGCAGGCGACGCGATTGGTCGAGGCCGCCGACCTGGCCGGCGCCGGCCGCGGCCTGCTGGTGGAGATCGGCGCGGGCTCGGGCCTGGTGCTGGAGGAGATCCGCGCGCTGGGCCGTTTCGACCGCCTGCTGGCGGTCGAGCCGACGCCCGGCCTGGCGGCGGTGCTCCGCGGCAAGGGCTTCGAGGTGATCGAAGCCGGCTGGGAGGACGCGCCGCTGGCGGCGCTCCAGGCGGACGCCGTGTGCTCGTTCGAGGTCATCGAACACCTCTTCGATCCCGGCGCCTACCTGCGCGCGGTGCGCCGCGCGCTGCGGCCGGGCGGGGTGCTGGTGCTGACCTGCCCCAACATCCGCGGTTTCGATTTCGAGGTGCTGGGCTGGGACCTGGCGGACAACTTCGGGCTCGGGCACATCAACATGTTCCACCCGGCGTCGCTGACGATGCTGCTGGAGCGCTGCGGATACTCCGTGCGGGCCGTGGCCACGCCCGGACGGCTGGACGCCGACCTGGTGCGCCAGAAGATCCTGTCGGGAGCCTTCGACGTCAGCGCCCAGCCGTTCCTGCGGCGCGTGCTGGTGGACGAATGGGAACGGCTGGGCGAGCCGTTCCAGGCCTTCCTGCGCGAGAACGGCCTGTCGTCGAACATGATGGTGACGGCCGTGGCCGCCGGAGCGTAGCGACCCGGTCTAGCGCACCGCCACGATGTAGGCCACCCAGGCCGGCGCCTCGTCGCCCTTCAGGCTGACGCGGAAGACGCCGCTGGGCTCGCCGTCCTTGTCGGTGCCTTCCCAGTAGACCATCACGCGGCTGAAGCCGCACTCGCGCAGCAGGTCGCAGGTCTCGGGCACCTGCCACAGGCGCCAGTCGTAGGCGAAGGCGCGCTTCAGGCGGCTGCCGTCGGGGAACTGGAAGTGGATCAGGCAGCGCACCTCGCCGGTGACCGGGCTGTAGTGGTCCTGGTCCCAGCAGTAGGTGAAGCCCGGCAGGTCACGCTGCTCCTCCTGCACGACCTGCGCCTCGGGCCCGCCGTAGCAGTCCATGATCAGGAGGCCCTCGGGCCTGAGAGCGGCGCGGCAGTTGCGCAGGTAGCCGCCCAACGCGTCGCGCGTCTTGAAGCCCCACCACGAGAAGTTCGAGGCCATCAGCACGTCGGCCTTCGGCGCGCGCACCGCGCGCACGTCATCGCGGATGAGCGTGACGCGATCGGCCTTCGCGCCCAGGGGGGCCAGGTTGTTCAAGCGCCCCCATTCCAGCGTGGGCCCGTCCAGGTCCACGCCCACGGCGTGGTTGTCCGGCCGCGCCTTGACCCACCAGCTGCACAGCAGCGCCGTGCCGCAGAAGTCTTCGCGCAGCAGGCTGGGCTTGCGGCCGAACTCCTTGGCGAAGACGCGGTCGATGAACGGCACCTCGACCTGCGGGTTCTGCACCGAGTTCTGGTAGAGCCAGTGCTTGTCGGCGTTGCGGCTGTTGAGGCGGCGCGCCTTGGCCAGGGCCTGCATGCGGGGCCCGACGGGTTCGCGGTGGACGGTCTTCTTCGCGCGGGCAGGGCTGGGCATCGGTGACGGCTCCGGGAACAGGGACGGTGAAAGAACGCGGCCGGGGCTTCGGCAGGAGGCGCGGCGACCGTCACGATCGCCGCGCCTGCCCGTCACGAAGGATCCCCGACGACGAATAAACGACACGCGCCCGGTCTGGCAACCACGAATCGACCGCGACTGGACCGCGACACGCTCGCGCGCGCCCGCGCTTCGTCGGGATGGCGCTAGCGGAAGAGGACCTTGACCCCCGACCAACTCGTGACCTCCGTCGCCACCGCCTGCCGGTGCAGCGCGGCCACGCCCGTGGCGTCGAAGCCGCCGCTGGCGAACGCGGTCGGGTACGGGTCGCTCACGCGCCGGCCCAGGTGGTCGCTGCTGCCCGGGCCGACGGTGTCGCCGATGACGTCCACCAGCCGCACGTGGCTGATCCGGTGGATGTCCACGGCGCCGCCCAGCACGGCGGGATCGCCCGCCAGCAGCAGGTCATGGAAGTCGAAGCCGGTGCCGCCGGCGCGGCTGCCCGCCAGATTGTAGGAGAGCGACGCGTCCACGCAGGCGAACGACGGCGTCGGTTCCGTGTTGCGGCACAGCGCCGGCAGCCGCGCGAACATGACGCCGTCGCTCGAGACCTCCACGAACGCCAGCTCCGCGTAGACCAGGTCGCCGCCGCAGCTGAAGCCGTTCTCGAACACGACCAGGTCGTCGCCGGGGCCGTCGGCGACCGGCTCGCCGAAGGCGACGGTGACTGAGCCGCCGTCGCCCAGGCTCACCGGGGTGCCCGCGGAACCGAGCATGTCGTTCGGATCACCGTAGCTGGCCAGCGGACCGGAGGGATCCTGGTAGTCGACGGGACCGCGTTCGATCCCGGTCACGGCCC
>VGXH01000227.1 GCA_016873405.1 bacterium | reverse complement strand
GGGGTCTGGGACCGGCGCTGGTCGGCGCGGTCGGGGGCGTCTGCGAGCGCGTCCGGCGGGCGGGCGGCCGGGCCTGGCTGGTGGGCGGCACGGTCCGCGACTGCGCGCTGGGGCTGCAGCCGTCCGATGCGGACCTGGAAGTGTTCGGACTGGAGCCGGATCGCCTGCAGGAACTGCTCGCGGCGGACTACCCCCTTGACCTGGTGGGGCGCTCGTTCGGCATCCTCAAGCTGAAGGACTGGCCGATCGACGTCGGGGTGCCGCGGCGCGAGAGCAAGAGCGGCCAGGGCCACCGCGGCTTCGTCGTGGCGGCCGAGCCGTCGCTGCCGCTGGCGGCGGCCGCGGCGCGCCGCGACTTCACCATCAACGCCATCTACCTCGATCCGCTGGACGGCGAGGTGGCCGACCCCTGGCGGGGCCTGGACGACCTGGAGGCCGGCCGGCTGCGGCACACCTCGGCCGCGTTTGCCGAGGACCCGCTGCGCGTGCTGCGGGCGATGCAGCTGGCCAGCCGGTTTCTCCTGACGGTGGAGCCGGAGACGGTGGCGGCCTGCCGCCGGATGACGCCCGAGGGCCTGCCCCGCGAGCGGCTCTTCGGCGAGTGGGAGAAGCTGCTGGTGCTGGGCGGCCAGCCCTCGCGGGGCCTGGACCTGCTGCGGGCCTGCGGCTGGCTGCAGTACTGCCCCGAGCTGGCGGCGCTGCCCGGCTGCCCGCAGGATGCGCGCTGGCACCCGGAGGGCGACGTCTGGACCCACACGCGGCACTGCCTGGACGCGTTCGCGGCCGAACTGACGGGCGATCGGCGCGAAGACCTGGTCGTGGGCCTGGCGGTGCTCTGCCACGACCTGGGCAAGCCGGGCACCACCGAGACGGTGGACGGACGCGTCCGCGCGCTGGGTCACGAGGATCTGGGCGTCGAGCGGACGCTGTCGTTCCTGGCCCGCCTGACCGGGAGCGCCGCGCTGATCGACGAGGTGGTGCCGCTGGTCCGCGAACACATGCGGCCGGCCGCGCTCCACCGCGGACGGGCGTCGGACGCTGCAGTCCGGCGGCTGGCCGCGCGCGTGGGGCGGATCGACCGCCTGGTGCGCGTGGCGAGGGCCGACGCCTTCGGCCGCCCGCCGCGGCCGGCCGCCGAGTTTCCCGCCGGCGACCGGCTGCTTGCGGCCGCGCGGCGGCTGGCCGTGGCGACCGACCCGCCGGCGCCGCTCGTGCTGGGGCGCCACCTGCTGGCGCTGGGCCTGGAGCCCGGGCCGCGGTTCGGCCGCTGGCTGGAGCGCTGCTACGAGGCGCAGCTGGGCGGGCGGTTCACGGACGAGGCCGGCGGGATCGCCTACGCGGCCCGCCTCGCCCGCCGCGAGGGCGCCCTCTGACCGGTGCCGTCGAAATGGTGTCCGGCCCCGCTCAGCCGCCGGCGGTGCGGGCCTGGGCCAGGTCCGGCAACAGGGCGGCAGCCTCCAGCCCGAACCGCTCGAGATGCCGGCCCCAGGCCGCGGCCGCCGCCTCGACCTGCCCGGCGCGGACCTGCTCGTAGAGGGCCTGCCAGGAATCGACCTGGGGGGCGGCGTCGAAGCCCCGGCGCAGAGCCTCGCGCCAGGCCCGCACCGACAGCGCCTCCAGGCGCGCGATGTCCTGCTGGAGCGTGCGGTTGGGGCAGGCCTCCAGCAGCAGCAGCGACCAGCGCTGCGACAGGGGGGCCAGATCGGCGGCGCGTTCGCCCGGCGCCGCGCCCAGGCGCAGGCGGGCCCGCCCGACCAGGTTCTGCAGCTCCATCAGCCGCTGCGGGGCGGGCGTGGTCTGGGCCAGCGCCAGGGGCGCCAGGCGCGCCAGCATCTGTTGGGCCTCGCGGAAGGGCCCGGCCACCAGCGGCGGCACCAGGAAGCCCCGCCCGACGTCGCTGCCCAGGAAGCCCGCCGCCTCCAGGCCCAGCATCGCCTCGCGCAGCGGGGTGCGGCTGACCCCCAGCTCGGTCGACAGATGCGACTCGTTGACCCGCGAGCCGGGCGCCAGACGCTGGTCGGTCAGGCGGGCCAGGATCTCCTTCTGGACGTCGGCGCGCAGCGCCTTGCGCACGATCATGGGGCTCTCCGGCGGCTGGAGGTCGCAACGGGCAGGCAGCGGGATGCCCGCCATTATGGCAAACGCGCGGCCGCGTTTCCAGTGGCGCGCGCAGACCCGCGCCGGATCGCCCCGGCGGGTACCATCCGTGCACGTCCCGAGCAGCCGCCGCCTCTCCGGAAGCGGCGGGAAACCACGGGGAACGGGGATCAGGGCAAATCGAGACACCGCGCCGAGCGGACGGGTAAACTGCCCGATGAGGTCGACGACATGAGTGAACTCAGCCATCTCCTGGAATTCCGCGGCGGGAACTTCACGGCCGAGATGTTCGCCAGCCCGGCGGTGCAGGCGGCCTACCGCGTGATGCTCGAAGGGGACTACGCCGAGGCCGAGGCGCGCTTCCGCCGCCTCATCGACGAGAACCCGAAGGACCACGAAGCGCTGGCCGGCCTGGCCGTCTGCACGGCCGAGGACGGCGGCCGCTTCCTGACAGCCGAGAAGCTGGCGCAGCAGTCGGTGCGGCTGGCGCCGAAGTCGGCGGCCGGTTACATCGCCCTGGGCTACATCCACCTGCGCGGCTCGCGCCTGGACGAAGGCTACCGCTACCTGATGAAGGCCAAGCACCTGGCCCCGCGCGACCCGCGGCTGTCGGCCGGGTTCGCGCTCTATGACCGCGAGCGGCCGCCGGTGATCGCCGACCTGTCGCGCCTGCACCCGGTCAACCGCGTGCTGGGCGGGGTCCGCACGGGCTTGCGGTCGCCGGCGCAGCGGGCGATGGGCCTGGCCTGCCTGGCGATCACCGTCTACATGGCCAGCACGCTCATCGGCTGACGCTCCAACAGCTTGCGAGCAAGGCGCCCCTGCCGGCCGGCGGGGGCGCCGCATTTTTCGCCGGCGACCGAACCCTTGACCGATGGGGTGCGTCTGTAGGCTGATGGGCGCAGACAGAAGGGACCGCCGCGGGACGGCGACCCGGGACAAAACCGAAGCGAAGACCGGAAGCGGGATGGACCAGGCGCAACTGCTGCAACGATGCCAGGCGGGCGACGAACTGGCGTGGGAGGTGCTCGTGAGAACGCATCAGGGACGGGTCTGCGCGATCGCGTGGCACTACCTCGGGGACCAGGACGAGGCCCTGGACCTGGCGCAGGACATCTTCGTGCGCGTCTACCGCTCCCTGGACACCTGCACCGAGCCCGACCGCTTCGAGCACTGGCTGACGCGCATCGTGCGCAACGCGTGCATCGACAAGCTGCGCCGGCGCAAGGCGCGCCCGCCGCGGCAGGACATCCCCGCCGACGAGCTGACCAGCCTGGTCTCTTCCGCGGCCGACCCCGAGCAGCAATGGCTGAGCACGTCGCGGCAGAAGCTCGTCCACCGCGGCCTGCAGCGGCTCAGCGACATCAACCGCGAGATCATCGTGCTGAAGGACATCCAGGGGCTGCCCCTGGAGGAGATCGCATCGATGCTCGACCTGCCGCTGGGCACGGTCAAGTCGCGCAGCAGCCGCGCGCGCGTGGAACTGGCGCGCGCCGTCGTGGAACTGGAAGGCGGTCCGGCCCCGTCCGGACCGGTGGGCGGGGGCTTCGGCGCGGAGGCGGTGTCGTGACCGGCGGGCGCCAGGGAAGCGAACGCAGGGACGGCGAGCGCTTCGTCCGCGACGTGCTGGCGCGCACCAGCGGCTCGCCGTGCGCGCGCGCCGAGTCGCTGCTGCCGGACCTGACCGACGGCGCGCTGGCGGAACTCGACCGCCAGCTGGTGCAGGCGCATCTGGAACATTGCGCGCCGTGCCGCGCCCTGGCCGTGGCCCTGGGCTGGGCCGGGCCGGTGCTGCCGCAGCTGGCCGTGGTCTTTCCGGGGGAGGCGTTCACGGCCTCCGTATTGGCTCGCACCTCGCGCCGCCAGCGGCTGGATCTGCCGCGGCCGGCGGCGGCGCGCCCCGGCGGCCTGGCCGGCGTGATGGACCGTGTCGGGCGCTGGTGGGCCGAGCGCATCCTCGTGCCGGGCTTCGCGCCGCGCGTGGCGTACGTGGCCACGGTGCTGCTGGTGCTGCTGACCTCGGTGCCCGGCGCGCCGCTGCGCGCGGTGCCGGGGGCGGCGCTGAGGCTGATGACCGCCGGCCCGACCGCGCTGCCGGGCACCGCCGGCGCCGCGCAGTGGCTGGACGCGCAGGCGGCCGCGGGGCAGTCGGCGGTGGCCGGGCAGTGGGCCGGGCTGGCCGCGGCGCTGCGTGAGCGCGGCGAGCGCTCGCAGCCGGCGCGGACGCAGATCGCCGCGCACGCGGCCGCCGCCTGGCGGCACCTCGAGGAGCGACGGCTCCCGGAGGCGGGCATGGAAGGGCTGGGTGCCCTCGACGCCTCCCGCCGCGCCTGGACCCTTTGGTGGAACGACGATGAACCGCAGCAGACGGATGAGTGAAAGGAGCACGACATGAACGGCAGCGACATGAACTACCAAGAGGCCGGCGCGCCGCC
>VGXH01000226.1 GCA_016873405.1 bacterium | reverse complement strand
TCGGCCCGCGCGTGACCGGCGTCAAGGGGCGACGGGGCGACTTCACGGTCGAGTCCACGACGGGCAGCTGGCGAGCGCGGCACGTCGTGCTGGCTCTGGGACGGCGCGGCTCGCCGCGGCGCCTGAACGTGCCGGGCGAGGACCTGGCCAAGGTGGCCTACAAGTTGATCGACGCCGAGGCCTACAAGGGCCGGCGCGTGCTGGTGGTCGGCGGCGGCGACTCGGCGGTCGAGGCGGCGATGGGCCTGGCCCATCAACCCGGCTGCGAGGTGACGCTCTCCTACCGCAAGCCGGAGCTGATGCGGATCAAGCAGCGCAACGCCGAGCGGTTCGCGGTCCTGGTGCGCGAAGGCCGGCTCGATTTCCGCGGCGACACCAACGTGAGGGCGATCCAGGCCGACCGCGTCGTGCTGGACGGGCTCACGGGACCCGTCGTGCTGCCCAACGACGAGGTCTTCATCCTGGCTGGCGGCGTGCCGCCGTTCGGGCTTCTGCGCGAGATCGGCGTCGCCTTCGGCGGCGACCAGGACGACGCGCAGCACCTGCAGGCGGCCGGCCTGGCGGCCGCGCCGGGGCCGCGGGCCGGCGCCGGCGCGAGGCCCGGCGCTTGATCGCGCCGCGCGCGCCCGTATCATGGGGCGGCCCCCAACCCGCGTGAGGCCCCGCCATGTCCGTCGAGATCCGCGACGCCGGCCTCTGGACCGAGCTGTGCCTGGACCGCCCGCCGCGCAACGTCCTGGACGTGCCGCTGCTGGAGGCGCTGCGCGACGCGCTGGACGCGCTGGCCGCGGCGCCCGGCGGCGCGCCGCTGCTGCTGCTGCGGGCGAACGGTCGCCACTTCTCGACCGGCTACGACATCGCCGACATCCCCGCCGCGATCTTCGACCCGGACCCCGCCGTGCGCGCGTCGCATCCCTTCGAGCAGGTGATGGCGCGCCTGGTCGCCTACCCGCTGCCGGTGGTGGCCGCGGTGCAGGGCGACGCCTGGGGCGGCGCGGTCGAATTGCTGGCGTGCTGCGACCTGCGCCTGGGGGCCGATCACGCGCGCGTCGGGCTGCCGCCGGTGCGCCTGGGCCTGGTCTACAGCCACACCGGGCTGCGCCGGCTGCTGCGCGCGTTCGGCCCGGCGCTCGCGCGCGAGATGCTGCTGACGGGCGAGGCGGTCCCGGCGCAGCGCGCGCTGGCGGCGGGGTTCTTCTGCCGCGTCGCCGCGGCCGAGGAGCTGGCCGGCGAGACGCGCGAGTTGATGGGGAGCATCGCGCGCGGCGGGCCGCTGGCGCTGCGCGGCACGCGGCGGGTGCTGCACCTGCTGGAGGAGACGGAGCTGCTGCCGCCGCCGGCGCTGGCCGAGATTGCGGCGCTGCGGCACGCGGCGCGGCATTCGGCGGACTTCGCGGCCGCGCAGGCGGCGTTCCTGGGGCGAAGGCCGTCGCCGTTCGGCCCGTAGCCGGCCGCGCTCAGAACGAGAAGCGGTCCGCGAACTCGAAGTGCCAGTCGCCCGCCTCGTCGCGCGCCGCCTCGAACCGCAACTGCCAGGTGTCCAGGCTCACGTGCGCGCCCGCGCCCCAGGTGATCACCGGGGCCGCGGCGGTGGCGCCGTGCCACCAGGCCTGGCCGCCGTCGACGAACGCGTGCAGGCCCAGCCCCACCGATTCGCCGCCCGGAGCGATGGGGACCATCACCAGCGGCAGGCGATACTCGGCCGTCAGCAACCAGCCCTCCTCGCCCTCGAGCGAGCCGAAGCCGGCGCCGCGCAGGTTGTCGGGGCCGCCCAGGAACAGCACGTTGTCCAGCGGCGCGGGCCCGCCGACCCGCCGGCCCCAGGCGTGCAGCGCCAGCAGGTGCTCACCGGCGGGCAGCGGCACGAAGGCGCGCGCCTCGCCCGTGTATTCGGCGTAGTCGGCGAAGCCGTCGCCGTACCAGCGGGCCGCCTCCAGGAGCACCGCGGCGCCGCGCCGCGGGTAGAAGGGATTGTCGCGCGAGTCCAGGCCCACGCCGGCGGCCAGGCGCCGGTGGCCGAGCGTGCCGGCGGCGTAATCGGACAACGCGGCGATGGTCGCCTCGCCGCGCGCCGGCGGCGCCCACTGGTAGGCGTCGCGCTGCGCGAAGCGACCGGCGCGCAGGCCGGCCTGCACGAAGAACGGGCCCCGGAAGCGCCACTGCGCGCCCAGCGCGGCGTCCCACTTGCGGTAGCGCGTGGGCCGGAAGACGAACTCGGCCTGCTCGCCGCGCAGCCCCACCGAGCCGGTCAGGCCGGGCACGCCGGCCAGCCAGGGCACGTGCCACTGCGCGCCGGCCGCCTGCAGGCGCCAGGCCGACAACTCGAAGCGCAGCGTCTGCCCGGCGCCGCGCAGGTTGCGCTCCTCGAGCCAGGCGCCGGCCAGGTACTTGTGGCGACGGCTGTGGCGCAGCAGCGGGCCGTAGTAGGTGGTCAGGTCCTCCTCGACGGTGACGCCCAGTTCCACGCCGTCGTCGGTGGGCTCGACCTCGAGATCCACCCAGCGGAACCAGCCGCAGTCCTCCAGGCGGTCCCAGGCGGCGTCCAGCCGCGCGGGATCCAGCGTGTCGCCCTCGGCCAGCGCCAGGATCCGGCGCAGCATGACCTCCTGCGTGCGCTCGTTGCCGCTGAACGTGATCCGGCGGATGGGGCCGGTGTCGCCGGGCAGCGCGCGGGCCGGCGGCGCGGCGACCAGGACGGTCAGGACCAGGGCGAGGCAGGGGATCGTCAGCGTCGGCAGCGCGGTCGGAAGCGGGACCGACGGGCGGCGTGGGCGCGTCCAGGGCGCGGGTCTCTTCGGCATGTGTCCGGACTCATCCCTGTTGCGGGGAAAACGCGGGCGCGGCGCCGGCGCCGTCCCGCTCAATGTCGCCGCAAGCGGTCCGAATGTCCAGACTCCGACAGGCCAGCCCGCAGGGCGCGAGATCATCCGCCAGGTCGTCCGCGCGCAGGAGCGCCAGACGGCTGCTCGCGGCCGCCGTCGACCAATCGGCCCGGTCGTCGGCGCGTCCGCTCGCCGCGTCAAGGCGCGCGGCGATGGCGGCCTGCAGCAGGCGGTCGGCCAGCGTCACGACCAGCATGGAATCGACCACTTCGGCCCCGGCCAGGAAGGCGTCGTGGAAGGCGGCAGGATCCGCCACGGCCAGGCAAGCCTCGCCGACGAGCGCCACGTTGCCGGACGGGCCGCAGCGCATCGGCGCCGAGGCGGACCAGCGCAGGGCCAGTCCGTCTCCCAGGCAGAGGAAGAGCAGGTGCCAGCGCGCATCGACCCCGCCCGCCGCGTCACACACGCGCAGTTCATGTCGCCCGGGCCCGAACACGGCGCGCAGCCGGCCGTCGCCGAGCAGCAGCGCCGACTGGCCGTGATGCAGGTGCAGGGCCAGTTCGCGCCCGCGCAGGAATGCGAGCGCCAGCGGGCCCTGGACCGGGCCGTCGGTGCTGTCGACCGACCAGTCGATCGGCGGTGCAGGATCCAGGCGGCGCGCGTTCACGTCGTCCGTCCCTTCGACCGGCGGAACTCGGATTCCCAGCCGAGGCCCAGCAGGTAGTTGCGCTCCTCGGTCAGCTTGTTGAATTCGCCCAGCCCGCGCGCCAAGCGAGGCGCATCGCTCTTGAACCAGGCCGTGGCCGGCACGTCGGCGCCCAGGTTGTGCACCAGGACCAGCGACTCCTCGATGATCTGCACGAGGCGCGAATCGATCTGCTCGATCTCGGCGATCGTGCGCACCGAGCCGCCGATCAGCGTGACCTTTCCCTCGCGGTCCAGCCGGCGGAAGATGTCGCCGATGCGTTCGACCAGCACGTCGACGACCTGTTCCATCTCGGAGCTCATGATCTGCGACTTCTTCTCGACGATGCCCAGCAAGCGGTCGCCGCACTCCTTCAGCCGCGCGCCCATGGCCCGGCGGAACAGGCGCTCCGCCGTCACCGCCTGGGCGTGCGACGTGTAGCGCGAGTACGCGGGCAGCTTGTCCAGCAGCGTCCCCATCGCGGCGAAACTGAGGCTCGCGGCCGTGGTCCTGGCCGTTCGCGGTGCCCTCGTCGTCCCGGTGTGGCGCTGTCGTTCCATGATGCGGCCTGCTCCTGGTGCGCGTGCTGCGTTGCCGGGTGCCCGATCAGGCGGTCCTGGCGCCAGGAACGGCAAGGAACATTCCACCGTCCCGGGGAGCGATGGGATGGCGACGGCAACCGGGCGAAGTTGTTTCAGGCGCAAAGGGTTAGCGGCAGACCGGCAGGCGCGGCGCTGTCGGCCACCGCCGTCGGCGCGCGAAAAGGGCGGGCACCTTGCAAGGCGCCCGCCCCGGGGCAGGGGATCCGGCGCGGGGTTGGCGCGGACCTGCGTGAATGGTCCGGCTAGCCCGTTGCGCGCCAGCGTCGAACGGGGTTGCTCAGCGCGCCCAGTCCGTCGATCTCGACGGTGACCTGGTCGCCGGGCTTGAGGTATACGGGCGGCTGCCGGAAGACGCCGACGCCGCCCGGCGTTCCGGTGGTGATGATGTCGCCCGGCAGCAGTGTCATGTGCCGGCTGACGTAGCTG
>VGXH01000225.1 GCA_016873405.1 bacterium | reverse complement strand
GAGCGCCTGGCTCATCGGCTTCAGCCGCTCGCCGCGCGCGCCCAGCCTCGCCACTTCCATGGCGATCTGGAACGCCAGCTTGCCGCCTTGCGCCGCCAGGTCCTCGAGCTCCGCGGAGCGCGGGGACGGCGTGCCGGCCGGTCCGGCCAGGTCGCGGCGGATCTCCGCCAGCAGGGCGTCCGCCCGGACGCCACCGACGGCGCCGGCGCCGCCGCCGGCCGCGGCGCCGAGGTCCTCCAGGCGCCGGGACATGCGCTCGAGCGCCGCTCCTTGCGTGCCGATCTGCTCGAGCGTGGCGCGGTGCCAGGCCCGCGCGTCCTGGATCAGGGCCATGATGGCGCCGGCGTCGTCGTCGTTGCGGCGCCGGAGCTCCGCCAACTCGCGGGCATCGGCGTTGTGGGCGTCCAGGAAGCGCACGAGTTCGTCGGCCAATGCACCGAGCGCCGGCGAGTCGAACCGCCCGGTCAGCACCTCGCGCGCGTTCTCCGCCAGCGCCTTCTGCACGCGGTGGAGTTCGCCCTCGACGCCGTTGAGACGGCGCAGCCGCGCGCCCTGCAGGCGCCAGGCGCCCAGGATCTCCGCGGCGAAGACGCCGGCCGTGGCGTGTTCACGCAGCGCGGCGTCGCCCCACGGCCCCTCGTTGTCCAGGCGCAGGGCGGTGAGCTTCTCGACCAGGCGTTCGGACGCGGCGCGCTCGGCCGCGATCGCACGCATCGCCCTGTTCAGCGCGCGGGCTCCGCAGGCGGCCACGATGACGACGATGATCGACATCAGCGCGAACAGGTTCACCGGGTTCTGCAGCGGCGCGGCATACTTCCCGGGATCCAGGAGGTCGCCCGGCCCCCACGCCGGCATGCCGGCGCGGCCGGCCACGAGTGCAACGCCACCCAGACCGACGCCGGCCAGGATCACCGCCATCGCGAAGTAGGTTCCCCAGGGGGGCAGCGTGACCGTCCGCCGCGCGGCGGCGCGACGCGCGGCGCCCGCGCCGCCGGGCGCCGCGGCAGGGACCGCGGTGCTCGCCTCGCGCGCCGCGCCCGCCGGCGCCGCGGGTCCGGGACCGGCGCCGGTCAGATCGTCCTCGAGGTCGGCAAAGCCCTCGATGGGCCGGTCGTCAGGTCGGTTGCGCTTCTTATTGCTCATGCCGCGGTCCTTTCCCACTCAGCCCCCAGCAGCCGTGAAGCGGGCGCAAAGCGCCCGGGTCCGGGCGGTGTCATCGGCCGCGGGGGCAACGACCAAAGCGATTTCTGGCCGCCGCCGGCGCGGGTCCCGCCGCTCCGCCCGCGCGCCGCGGCGGTCGGATTTCCGCCGGGGCGGCCGGGAGCGAGCGGCCGGCGCCCGGTCTTCGACAGGGAACCGCTTGTGTCATAACAACTTGGACGGGGGCTCCGAATCCCGCCGACAGGCACGCCTCCTGCTGCCTGGGGCCGCGACCCGTCGCCGAAGGAGCCGCCGATGCCCACTGCCGCCCGCCATGCCGCTGCTGGTTCCCCGCGCGCCCGCGCGGTCATGCCCACGGCGCCGTCGATCGCGCTCTTCCTGACCGAGCACCTGCTCGAGGCCCGGCGCTGCAGCCGGCTGCCGACCAATCTGGCCGGCCACGACGAGGACGTGAACATCTACCTGGCGCTGCGGCTGGAGGAGTTCGCGCGCGCGGGCGCCGATCCCCGCGTCGTGCCGGGCCTCGGTCCGTTCGTGCCGGGGCCGCCGCCCGGCCGGGGCCGCCGCGAACGCGCGGACTGGTACCGGGCGAACGCCGACCATCGCCTGCTCAACCTGGGCCTGTTCGAGCGCGGCGATACGGCCCGGCGTCGCGCCGTGCCCTGGGGCTTGACGAGGACAGAAGCGATCGGTCGCGACCTGAAGATCGCGGCGGCGTGCTACGCCGCGGCGGCCGATCTGCTGGGGCGCGAACCCGGCGCCGGCGGCAGCGCGGCGGTCGCCGTGCTGGGGAAGCTCGCCGCCGCCTGCGACGACTACGTCCACGTGCTGGGCGTGCTGGCGGTGCGGCGCCTCGGACTGGGCGCGCGACTGGAGGCGCGCGAGCTGGCCGGGTTGCTGGCGCCTCACGCGCCGGCGCCCGCGGCCGCGGTGGCCGCGCTGCTGGCGAGCATTCCCACCGACGCCGCGGACGTGGTCCTGGACCTGTGGCTGGAGTACCGGCGCACGAACGACCCGGCGCTGCGCCGCCGCGGCGAGCGGCTGGCGGACGCGGCCGGACTGGTCTGGCCCCGGGACGGCGGCGTCCAGTGTCCTGAGTCGGAAATACGCGGCTCAGGACACTAGCGGATCCCGCAGAACTTGAGGATCTCGCCGTAGAGCACGCGCTCGCCGTGCGAGGCGAGGATCGCGTGGCCACCGGCGGGGAACACCTGGAATCGCGACGCGCGGTTGTGGGCCTTCTTCTGCAGGAAGCGCAATGACGCGGGCGAGGCCCGGTCGTCGTCCTCGCACTGGGCGGCATAGATCGGCACCCGCACGCGGCCGGCGCTGCTGCGCGCCGCGTCCATGCCCTCGAGCAGGTCCGCGTTCACGCCGAGCAGGCGACGGAACGGACCGAGGCGGTGCAGACGGAAACGCACGATCTGCCGCTGGAACGCCGACACCTGCGGCATGAGCGCGGGCGCGAGCAGCACGAGGCTGTTGATCGCCTCGAGGCGACTGGCCAGATGCAGCGCCAGGGCGGCGCCGTAGCCCAGACCCACAACGTGCAGGTTCCCGCCTCCGCGGCTGAGCATGCGGCAGCGCTGGCCGGCCTGCAGCAGCGAGGACTCCCACGAGGCGTGGCTGACCGCGCCCGGCACGGCGCCCAGTTCGGGCAGGCGCAGCACCCAGACGTTGCACTCGTTGTCGCCCAGATGACGGGCCAGCCCGCGCAGGTCCGCCGGCCCGGTCGACATCCCGTGGATGAGCAGGAAGGACGCGCGGGCGTTCTCGCGCACGCGCAGGAACGTGCGGTCATCCTCCGGTATGCGCCGGCCGGCCTCGAACGTCCCGATCAGCTTCTGGTGCGTGCGCAGCGTCATCAGCTGGCCGCGCGCGGTGTCTTCGCGGTCGCCGCGCGTGCGCGCCAGGTCCCAGGCGGTCAACGCCAGGGCGCGGGCCTCGGGCGTGACCACCGGCTCGGCGGGCATCGGCTCCGGAGCCGCCGGCGGGGACGATCGCGCGGCGAAGACGCGGGCGGCCGGCGCCGGCCCGTCCGGCCGCGGACGCGACGGCGGGGCATCCCGCCGCGGCGGACCGGATTGCCGCGCCTTCCCGTCGCGGTCGTCCGGACCGCCGCGACCGGTGCGATCGCCCCGGCCGGCGCGGTCGCCCCGACCGCCCTGCGCGCCCCCCGCGTCGCCCGGCACGCGGCTGAGCCGACCGGGTTCGCGCCCGACTCCCCGCAGCCGCTGGCCGCGGCGCTGGCCGCCGCCGCCGCGACCACCCTGACCGCCCTGGTTGTCGCCCCGGGATCGGGATCCGCCGTCGTCCACTTGCGCATCCTGTCAGTCGGCGTTCACGGTTGACCACGGGCAATTAATACGACCTGAGGACTCCCGACGCCAGCGACGATTGGCCGCGCGCCGCGCCGCCGGCGCACCGACGGGCGGGCGCCGCTCAGCGCGGCGCGGCATCCGCGACGTCCGCCAGCAGCGCGTCCAGACGCGGCCCGACGCGGGCCCACGTCCAGTGGTCGGCCAGCGCCTGCAGGCCGCAGACGTGGCCGCAGGCGTCGCCGGTGATCAGGTCGGTCAGCAGGCTCTCCAGCCCGGCCTGGTCGCCGTAGAAATGGCGCCCCCGGCACGCCGACCCGTACAGCGAGGGATAGACTTGGCCGCGCGGCAGCACGGCGTAGGCGCCGGCATGGATCGCCTCGGCCACCGAGATGCCGAAGTACTCGTGCGCCGCGCAGCTGACGACGATGTCGGCGGCCCTGAGCCATGCCTCGTAGGTCCGCCGCTCGGGGATCCAGGCGAAGGCGCGGCACCGGGCGCCGAGGCGCTCGGCGACCGGGGCGAACACCTCTTCCCGGCCGGCCGGGTCGCCCAGCAGCGCCACCTCGAAGTCGAGTCCGCGCTCGAGCAGGGCCTCCAGAGCGCGCGCGAACATCTCGGGCCGCTTGTCGAACTCCCAGCGGTGGTTCCACAGGAGCAGGTGCCGCTGCGCGCGCGGCCAGGGCCTGACCACGGGCTCTTCGCCGCGACCGCCGCAGTACTGGGCGAAGTGCCCGGGCGGCAGCGGCGACCGTTCGAGCCCGACCGGGATCACCTCGCTGCGCGCGTGGATGCGCGCGGGGACGTCCTTGGGCACCGCTTCCGGCATCCGGTTGAGGAAGCCGGGAATCGCCTCGAGGAACACGTCGCGGTGCCATTCCGAATTGAACACGACCCGGTCGGCCGCCAGGCAACTGATGATGTTGGTGAACCCGAAGTGGAAGTCGAACTCCTCGAGCGGGCTCAGCGGGTAGGTCAGCTGGTTCTCATGCATGTAGAGCACGACCGGAACCCGGTCCAACGGCGGTTTGAGCAGGCCCCGCAGGTCGGCGACGTGGAGAAA
>VGXH01000224.1 GCA_016873405.1 bacterium | reverse complement strand
CGAGACCGAGGTGCGCCTCGAGCTCAAGGACACCTACTCGACGATGGAGGAGGCCAAGGCCGACGCCATGGGCGAGTGGGCCATCTTCGCGCTGACCCGCGCCGGCAAGGGGCACTTCCCCGACACCATCTTCCGCCAGCAGGCGGCGACCTACCTGGCCGGCATCTTCCGCTCGGTGCGCTTCGGCACCGGCGGGGCGCACGGCGAGGCCAACGCCATCCAGTTCAACTACCTGGTCCAGAAGCAGGCGATCCTGCCCGACGCGGCGACCGGCCGCTTCCGCATCGATGTGCCCGTGTTCGAACGGGCCATCGGCGAGCTGGTCGGCGAGATCTGCACGATCCAGGCCGAGGGCGACTACCAGGCCAGTCAGGCCTTCATCCGCAGCTACGGGGGGATGCCGGAGGTGCTGGCGACGGCGCTGGCGAAGCTCGACCATATCCCCGTGGACATCGAACCGGTGTTCCCGCGCTGGGACCGCTGAACCGCTGCGCTCGGGGGCCGGGCCGCCGCCGGGCTGCCCGGCCCCCGCGCGCTTTTCCGTCTGCAGGCAGGCCATGCTCCAGGTGAGCGAGATCTACAGGTCGATCTGCGGCGAGTCGCTCCACAGCGGCCGGCCGTGCACGCTCGTGCGCCTGTCCGGCTGCCACGTCCGTTGCGTCTGGTGCGATTCGGCGCACGCCTTCAACGGCGGGCGGCCGCTGGCGGTGGCCGAGGTGCTCGGGCGCGTGCGCGAGCTGGGGCCGCGCACCGTGCTGGTGACCGGCGGCGAACCGCTGCTGCAGCCGGCCGTGACGGAGCTGTTGCGGTCGCTGCTGGACGACGGGCGCGAGGTGCTGCTGGAGACCAGCGGCACGCTGGGGCCGCGCGCGGCGGTGCCGCTGCGCGAGGTGCCGGCGGGCGTGCACCGCATCGTGGACCTGAAGGCGCCCGGCAGCGGGCTCGAGCCCGGCGTGATCGACTGGGCGGGGATCGCCGCGCTGGGACCGGGCGACGAGCTGAAGGCCGTGCTGGCCGATCGCCGCGACTACGAGTGGGCGCGCGACCTGGTGCGCGAGCCCGGCCGGCTGCCCGCCGGCGTGCCGGTCTCCTTCTCGCCGGTGCAGGACGGCCTGGCGCCGGCCGAGCTGGCCTCGTGGATCCTCGCCGACGGACTGGAGGTCCGGTTCCAGTTGCAGTTGCACAAGGTGGTCTGGCCGGGCGTCGAGCGGGGCGTCTGATGGCGCGCGCGCCGCGGCAGACGGCCATCGTCCTGGTCAGCGGCGGCATGGACTCGTGCGTGTGCCTGGCCGAGGGCGCGCGCGAGCACGAGGTCGCGGCGCTGCACATCAACTACGGGCAGCGCACCGAGGCGCGCGAACTGCGGGCGTTCACGGAGCTGTGCGACCACTACGGGGTGGCGCGGCGGCTGGTGGCCGACATCTCCTACCTCAAGCAGATCGGCGGCTCGTCGCTGGTGGACGCGACGCAGGCGGTCGAGACCGGCCTGCCCGAGCCCGGCCAGGGCGTCCCCTCGACGTACGTGCCGTTCCGCAACGCGCACATCCTGGCCGTCGGCGTCTCCTGGGCCGAGGTCATCGGCGCCGCCTCGCTGTGGATCGGGGCGGTCGAGGAGGACGGCAGCGGCTACCCCGACTGCCGGCGCGCGTTCTACGACCGCTTCGAGGCCGCCGCCAACGAGGGCACCAGGCCGACGACGCGCCTGCGCATCATGACGCCGCTGATCAGCCTGGACAAGGGCGCCATCGTGCGGCGCGGGCTGGAACTGGGAGCGCCGCTGCACCTGACCTGGTCCTGCTACACGGACGAGGACCTGGCGTGCGGCCGCTGCGAGAGCTGCCGCCTGCGCCGGCGCGGCTTCGAACGCGCCGGGATCGCCGACCCGATTCCCTACCGTCGTTGAGCGAAGCGGGCGCGGCCCTCAGGCGCCGGCCGTTCCGCTCGCGAAGCGGCCGAAATCGTAGTCCTGGTAGGCGTTGCAGCGGCTGCAGAGGTGGATGAGGTCGCGGCGGCCGTCGTCCAGGATCTCGCGGAGGCAGCGCGCGGCGTGCCCCTGCCAGATCTCCAGCACCGACTGCTCCAGCACGTTGCCGATCACGGCCTTCCCGTGCACGTCCCAGCAGCAGAGCGTGGCGCCGCCGTCGGTGTAGAAGAACATCTCGTCCAGCACCTTCAGGCACGGCTTGAGCACCACGTCCTGCGGCTTCTGCCCGGTCCACGGCCACTGGTAGAGCTGCGTGACGAGCACCTCGCTGCAGCGCGGGCCCCAGTAGGCGCGGTAGTCGGCGATCTCGTGCCGGTTCTCCGGCACCTCGATCATCCGCACCTCCGTGAACACCTTGTCGCGCCAGCCTTCGCGATCCCAGATCTCCAGGAAGCGCGTCGTGCGCTCGAGCACCTTGGCGTAGGGGATGCCCACGCGCGAGGGCTCGTAGGTCGCGGCGCTGAAGCCGTCGATCGAGAAGCGCATGATGTCGACGCCCGCCTCCAGCAGGGCGCGGCCCAGATCCTCGGTCAGCAGCTCGGCGTTGGTGTTGAACTCGACGCGCGCGGTCGGATCGTTCCGCTTGATGTAGCGCACGATCTCGGGCTGCCGCTTGTCGACGAACGGCTCGTTGGTCAGGAACGGGCGGTAGGTGACGCCCCAGCCGCGCGTGTCGTCGACGATCTTCCTCCACATGGCGTCGGGCATGCGGGCCGGGTCGCGCACGATCTCGTTCTGCGGGCAGAACGGGCACTTCGCGTTGCACTTGGTGACCGTCTCGAGCTGGATGAAGCGCGGCCGCTCGGCGTAGGGCAGCCGCCAGCGGGGACCAGGACCCGCGGCGGCGGCGGCAGCGGAGATGAACTGGTCGGCCTGCGCCGGGCGCATGGGGTTCCTCCGGTGGCGGCCGGCGGCCGCGGGGTTCAGTGAAGGTCCAGGAGCGGCTCGATGACGGCCAGGCTGCGCGCGGTGGCGCCGCGCTGGTCCAGCACGACCGCGCGCGCGGCGGCCGCCGCGGCCCGGTGCGCAGCGTCGTCGCCCAGCAGCCGCAAGGCCGCGGCCAGGGCCTCGGGCGGCCGGCGCAGCACCTGGCCGGCGCCGCGGCGCACCAGCTCGCCGGCCTCCGCGGCGTTGTCGATGACCGGCCCGAACAGAACCGGCAGCCCGGCCACGGCCGGCTCCAGCGTGTTGTGGACGCCGGTGGTGAAGCTGCCGCCGACGTAGGCAAGATGCCCCGCCCGGTAGATTTCCGCCAGTTGGCCCACCGAATCGACCAGCACGACGTTCGGGGCCCCCGTGCCCGCGTCCGCACCCGTGCCCGCGCCCGCGCCCGGCGCGGCGGCGTCGACGGCCACCACCGCCGACAGCCGGCTGCACGTCAGCCCCGCGGCCGCCAGCCCGCGCTCGAGGGCGCCCAGCCGCGCGGCCGTCGGTTCGTGCGGGGTCAGCACGACGCGCACCTCCGGACAGGCGGCCAGCAGAGCGGGCAGGACCGGCAGCCACAGCTGCTCGTCCGGCGGCCAGGTGCTGCCCAGCACCAGCAGGCGCCCGCCCAGCGCCTGCAGCGCGCCGGCGACCGGTCCGCCGCGGGAGGCCTCCCAGCGCAGGATCACCTGCTCGGCGCGCGTATCCCCGGTGACGCTCACCGGGCACTGCACGCCCAGCCCCTCGACGAAGCGCCGCCGGTCGTCCTCGGTGCAGACGCCCAGGTGCGCGAAGCGGTCGAACAGGTCGCGGTAGAGCGGACGCCCGAACCGATGCAGCCGCCGGCTGCCCGGGCGCAGCGAGCCGGCCATCAGCACGATCGGCACGCCGGCGCGGTCGGCCTCCAGCACCTGGTTGGGCCAGCAGTCGAACTTGACGAACACCAGCAGGCGCGGGCGCCACCGCGCCACCAGCGCCGCCATCGCCGCCGGGCGGTCCAGGGGCAGGTACTCGTGGATGTCGGCGCACGGGCGCCGCTCGGCGAACCGGCGGCCCGAGGGCGAAAAGTGCGTGATCGCCAGGGGCAGACCCGGTCGCCGCTCGCGCAGGGCCGCCACCAGCGGCCGGGCCTGCTCGTACTCGCCGACGGACGTGACGTGGAACCAGACGCAGCCCTGCGCCCGCTCGGCCGCCGCCCCGAGGCGCGCGTCCAGGCCGCGCCTGCCGGCCAGCCCCTCGCGGAGCTTGGGCAGGAGCGGGGCGGCCAGGTGCGCCGCCGCGGCCAGGGCCGGCGACAGCGCCCGGTAGGCCCGCAGCGACAGGCCCGGCGCGCGCGCGCTCACGGCTGTCCTTCCGCGCGCCGCAGAGCCGCCAGGGCCATGGCGGGGGACACCGCTGCCAGGCAGGCCAGATCGCCGCGGTGGCACGGCCGCTTGCCGTTGCGTGAGCAGGGGCGGCAGTCGAGTTCGTGCTCGAGCACGCGACTTGTTTCCAGGCGCGGGAAATAGCCGAACTGACGCACCGTCGGACCGAAGAAGGCCAGCACCGGCGTGCCGGTCGCTTCGGCCAGGTGCAGCAGGCCGCTGTCGTTGGTCACCAGGCGGCGGCAGGCGGCGATGGCGGCCGCCACCTCCGGCAGGTCGC